>DATJSI010000150.1 GCA_035504215.1 Mycobacteriales bacterium | reverse complement strand
CGCTTCTTGACCATCGGATGCTGGTAGGCGGCCTCGACCGGCTGCTCCGCGGCCGGGCGAGCGGGTCGAGCGGTCCGCGTGCGAGCAGCCGGCCGGGTTGCCGGGCGGCGGGGCGCGCGAACCTGCTGGCGAGCAGTCGCGCCGCGGGCCGTGCGCGTCGATCGGGCGGGGGTCGCGCGGCGCGCGCGCAGAACCAGGTTCGCCAGGAAGCCGGCCACGAGCACGTCGGCGAGGATCTGCAGCGCCCAGATGGCGGTTCCGCCGACCAGGACCGCGGCCAGCAAGGTCACGACGGCAAGGACCACGAGGCCGAGCAAGGTACGCCGGCGACGGTGCGCCGCCGTCAGCGGCGCGCGGCGGGCGCGGCGGGCCGCGCGGCGCGCGAAGGCGGCCGCGAGCCGGCCACGGCGCGCGCTGGCCGAAGCCCCCGACACGTGGACGTCGAGGGAATGACTGCGGTGCGGCATGACGACGTACCTCCGGTCGGCCGGCTCCCGGCGGGACAGCGTGTGCATCGCGCTGGTGAACCGCTCGACCGAGCGGGATTCCTCGGTTTCGTCGTGGCGGCGCAGCCACATCGGGATCAGAACCACAGCCCACATCACCACGAGTCCCAGCAGGATGATGGGACTCACGATCGGGCCTGCCAATGGTTCAGATTCATTGCACCGCAACGCTAACCAGCGTTCGCCCGATGGGCACGCACCTAGGCCGGTGTGTCGCGATGCTCCCGTTGCACCGTTTCCGCCCTTCGTTGTGACTGGTGCCAGCGCCGCAGCAGCCCGCCCGGCACCTCGTCCTGCACCAGGGCGTAGGTCCGGTGGTCGCGCCAGTCGCCGTCGATGTGCAGGAAGGACTTGCGGATGCCCTCGTCGCGGAAGCCGAGCTTCTCCACCACTCGGCGGCTGGCATGGTTCTCCGGCCGGATGTTGACCTCGATCCGGTGCAACCCGACCACCCGGAAGCAGTGGTCGACGACGAGCGCCACCGCGGTCGGCATCACCCCGCGGCCGGCAAAGCGCTCGTCGATCCAATAGCCGATATGCGCACCGTCCATCGAGCCGCGTACGACGCCGGCGACGTTGATCTGGCCGGCGAACTGTTTGCCGAGGACGATCACGAACGGAAGTGCCCGCCCCTGTCGAGCGTCCGCGCGCAGCCGCCGCGTCATCGCCGAGAACACCGCCGTGGACGCCCCGAACACCGCCGCACCTGCGGGCGGGGTGGCCTCCCACGGCTCGAGCCACTTGGCATTGCGGCGGCGCGACTCGACCCAGGCGCCCGCGTCGCGCATGCGCAACGGGCGAACCGTCACATCGCCGTCGCGAAGGACCGCCGGCCACCCCGGAGCGTTTCCCGACCACATCGTCAGTGGTCGCCGCCGCGTAGCTGGGCGATCGCGTGCCCGATCACCGGCACCAGGACCGCGACGCCGTCTTTGACCCCTCCGGTTGACCCCGGCAGATTCACCACCAGCGTCTGCCCGGCCACTCCGCTGACCGCACGCGTGAGCAGGGCGGTCGGGACCTCGTCGCGCCGGTAGTGGCGCAGCGCCTCAGCCAACCCTGGCGCCTCGCGGTCGATCACGCGACGGGTCGCCTCCGGGGTCACGTCCCGCGGGGACAGACCGGTGCCACCGGTCGTCACCACCACATCAACGCCGTCCTGGATCGCGGCACGCAGCGCGATCTCGATGATCTCGATCTCATCCGGTACGACGACGACCTCCGCGACCGCCAAACCGAGCTCGGTGAGCA
This sequence comes from Mycobacteriales bacterium, assembly GCA_035504215.1. Lineage (NCBI taxonomy): Bacteria > Bacillati > Actinomycetota > Actinomycetes > Mycobacteriales > Mycobacteriales bacterium. The sequence continues at coordinate 18,034 of DATJSI010000150.1, read as the reverse complement.
GCTCCGACAGCAACGGCCCCGACGCATCGTGGCGCTCACCGCGATGCGAGCGGTCCGAGACCGTGATCACCCGAGCTCGCGCGTCGGCAGGCAACCCGGCGGCGCGGGTCACGTCGGCCGTCTCCAGTCGCCGTGCACACCGCCGGTCTTCTCCACGACCTCGATGCCGGCGATCCGCGCCGCAGGATCGACACCTTTCACCATGTCGATCAGGGCGAGCCCGGCGACCGCCACTGCAGTGAGGGCCTCCATCTCCACACCAGTCCGGTCGGCCGTGCGTACCGTCGCCGAGATCGCGACTCCGGCATCCGTCACGTCGAGATCGACGGTGACGCCGTGCAGGGCGATCGGGTGGCACAGCGGCACCAGCTCCGGCGTGCGCTTCGCCGCCATGATCCCCGCGACCCTCGCGACACCGAGCGCATCACCCTTGGGGACACCTTCGCCGCGCAGCAGCTCGACCACCTCGGCGGAGACCTCGACGCTTCCCTGTGCCGTCGCGCTGCGGACGCTCACGTCCTTGGCAGAGACATCTACCATCCGGGCTGCACCGGATGCATCGACATGTGTGAAGCCAGAGCTCACTGATGTCTCCGCTCGAGCATCATGACCGTCACCGGTGATCCCGCCTCGACCTCGGTCGTCGACTCCGGTACGACGATCAACGCGTTCGCGTGTGCGAGTGATGCGATCAGGTGCGAGCCGGACGCACCGACCGGGCGCACGCTGTAGGCGCCCTGCTCGACCGACAGCCAGCCGCGCAGGTAGGACCGCCGTCCGGCGGGCGAGCGCAGCGCGTCGGTGACCTTCGCGCGCACCACGGGTCGCGAGATCGGCTCGACTCCGAGCATCCGTCGCAGTGCGGGACGCACGAAGACCTCGAACGACACATACGCGCTCACCGGATTGCCCGGCAGGCCGAAGAACGGGACGTTGTCGTGGCCGATCGTGCCGAAGCCCTGCGGCATCCCCGGCTGCATCGCCACCCGCTCGAAGGTCACGGTGCCGACCCGGCTCAACACCTCCTTCACCACGTCGTACGCACCGACGCTCACGCCACCGCTCGTGACCACGACGTCCGCGCGAATCAGCTGATCCTCGAGAGTGTCCGCGAGCAGCCGCGGATCGTCGGGCACGATGCCGACGCGGAACGCGATCGCGCCGGCCTCGAGTGCAGCCGCGGTCAACAATGCGCTGTTGGAGTCCGGGATCTGGCCACGGGCCAGCGGCTGGCCCGGCTCAACGAGCTCACTGCCGGTCGACAGCACGACCACGCGTGGCCGCGGGCGAACGACTACACGGTCGCGGCCGACCGCCGCAAGCAGGCCGAGCTGGGTTGCGCCGAGGTGTGTGCCGGCGGACAGCACATGGGTGCCCGGTTGCGCGTCCTCGCCCGCGCTGCGCACACAGCTTCCCGGCTGCGGAGCATGCCGGATGGCGACCTGCGCGATCCCGCCGTCGGTGTCCTCGAGAGGGACGACCGCATCTGCCCCCGGCGGCATCGGCGCACCGGTCATGATCCGCACGCACAGCCCCTGCTGCACGGTGTACGGCGAGGTATTGCCCGCCGCGATGTCACCGACCACGGGCAGCACGACCGGTGATGCTTCGCTCGCCGAACGCACGTCCTCGGAACGCACGGCGTACCCGTCCATCGCCGAGTTGTCGAACGGCGGCAAGGGAAAGGACGCGACGACATCTTCGATCAGGACACAGCCGTGTGCATCCGAGAGCGTGAGCTCGAGACCGCCCAGTGGCTCGACCGCGCCGAGAATCTGCTCGAGGTGCTCCTCGACCGACTTCAGCGATGGGCTCATACCGGCGGCTCTGCGATCACGGCTGCAACGGCTCGACGGGGTCGCCCTGCGGGAGCCGTTCCGCCACGAAACCGGCTAGCCACTTGCGGAACTCCGGCCCGAGATCCGCACGGTCACAGGCCAGCTGCACGATGGTCTTGAGGTAGTCGGCCTTGTCGCCGGTGTCGTAGCGGCGACCGCGGAAGACCACGCCGTAGACCGGACCGCCGTCGGCGGTGCGCCCGGTCAAGGTCTGGATCGCGTCGGTCAGCTGGATCTCGTTGCCGCGCCCCGGCGGGGTCTGGCTGATCACCGCGAAGATCTCCGGCGCGAGCACGTAGCGGCCGATGATCGCCAGGTTGCTCGGCGCATCCTCGGGGTTCGGCTTCTCGACCATCCCGGTGATGCGGACCACGTCTTCCTCGTCGGTCGCCTCGACGGCGGCGCACCCGTAGAGACCGATCTGGTCGGCCGGCACCTCGAGCAGCGCCACCACGCAGCCGCCGAGCCGCTGCTGCACGCCGATCATGCGGGTGAGCAATACGTCGCGTTCGTCGATCAGGTCGTCGCCGAGCAGGACCGCGAACGGCTCGTTGCCCACGTGCTGAGCCGCGCACAGCACCGCGTGCCCGAGACCGCGCGCCGAGCCTTGCCGCACGTAGTGCACGGTCGCGAGCTCCGTGACGCTGCGGACCTGGTCGAGCAGATCGCGCTTTCCGGCGTCCCCCTCGAGCCGGTCCTCCAGCTCGTAATGCCGATCGAAATGGTCCTCGATCGGCGTCTTGTTGCGTCCGGTCACGAGCAGTACGTCGTCCAGACCGGCCCGCACGGCCTCCTCGACGACGTACTGGATCGCCGGCTTGTCGACGACCGGGAGCATCTCCTTCGGCGTGGCCTTCGTCGCCGGCAGGAACCGCGTGCCCAACCCCGCGACGGTCACGACCGCCTTGGTCACGTGCCTGGTCATAGGCCAACCCTAATGTCCGGGGTGACTCGCCGGCCGCTACCCGGGCAGACTGCGGGAGTGACCGAGGACGTCGCTGCCCGCAAGGAGGCGATCCGGCACGAGATCCTCGCCGCCCGCGCGCGACGCAGTCAGGAAGCGCTCACTCGCACGGGGGCGGCATTGGCCGAGCAGGCTGCGCTGCGCTGGCGCGAGCTTCGGACCGTCGCCGCTTACCTGTCCTTCGGATCGGAGCCGCCGACCGGTCCGTCGATCGAGGGCTGGTTGGACGACGGAGTGCGGGTGCTCCTGCCGGTCATCGACGGAGCGGATCTCGACTGGGCGGTCTGCACCGCGCTCGACGAGGTCGAGCCGGGCCCGCTCGGAATCAGCGAGCCAAGCGGCCGGCGGCTCGGCGCCAGTGCCGTGCAGCAGGCCGACCTGGTGGTTGTCCCTGCGCTTGCGGTGGACCGCAGCGGCCGGCGGCTCGGCCGGGGACGCGGCTACTACGACCGCGCCCTGCGCGAGGTTTCGGCACCGGTTGCGGCCGTCGTGTTCGACGACGAGGTACTGGACGAGCTGCCGGACCATCCGCACGACCGTCGGGTCGACCTTGCGCTGCGCCCGTCCGGGGTCATCGACCTGCGCTGAGTCGTCTGCATAGCGGCCACTGAGGCAGCGGTCAGTGCTGCTTCTTGTGGTGGTGCTTCTTGCCCGACGACGAGTGCTTGTGATGGGTGGGGGCGAACCGCGGCTCGTAGGTGTGGGGCAGCCGCGGGTGCAACGCGAGCGCGGCCGCACTCGGCGCGGCGTCGCCGGCCAACCACTTCTTCCACGACATGTTCCAGTCGGCGGTCCCGGGATCGGTTGCACTCGGCGGCCGGACGCCGTCGTACACATCGATGACATCGCCGCGCAGCGACCAGTTGTAGAACCACTCGGCGTTGGCCGGGCTGAGGTTCACGCACCCGTGGGACACGTTGATGTGCCCTTGCTCGGCGACCGACCACGGCGCCGCATGCACGAACTCGCCACCGTCGGAGATGCGGACGTCCCAGTAGACCAGCTCGTTGTAGTAGCCCGGGCTGCCCTGCGGAATGCCGACGGTCGCGGAGTTCATGTCCACGACCCGTGACTTCTCGATCGCGATGTGGACACCGTCCATCGTGGGAAGGCTGGCCCGGCCGGTGCTGTCCGGGAAGGTCTTGATCAACCGACCGTTGTTGTACACGTACATCTCGTGGTTGGCGATGTCGACCTCGCTGATGTGCGACGGGCCGATCACGAACGACGTCTGGTGGTGCCCGACCGCTCCCCACGCCCCGTGGCCGAAGTCGACGTCCTGAAGGTCGGAGGAGATCTGCACCTTGGTGCCCGGCTTCCAGTACGACGGCGGGCGCCAGTGCACCTCCTGGTCGCTCATCCAGTGCCAGGCACCGACGACCGATGGCGTGGCCTTGACGGACAGCCCGGCCTCGACCTCGGCGCGCTTGTTCTCGGGGACCGGCCGGGAGAACGTCACGACCACCGGCGACCCGACGCCGACGGTGTCGCCGCCGCCCGGGGACAGCAGCGCGTTGACGTGCTGCTTGGCCGCCGGAGTGGACACGTGGAGGGTGCGCCGGATCGTCTTGTGCGCCAGGTCGACGTAGCTCACCGCCGCACGGAGCTGGAGCGACGGAGCCAGCGGGTGGCTGCTGTGCCAGCGGGTCCGCGTCTTGTTGAACGTGCCGTCGATCGCCCCCGCGCCGCTCTGGTCGCGGACCGACACCGAACTCAGGACGCCGTTGACCACGTGCAACCGCAGCCGCTTGGCGTAGTGCACGCGGCCGTGGTGGAGATGCTCGACGCGCAGCGTTGCGAGCGGCAGCTGACCCTTGCCGGCTGCCTTGATCTTCTGATGCGACGACCCGGAGTGATTGAGGGTGAGGACCGCGACGCCGACCCCGGCGAGGACGACCACTGCCGCGACGGCTGCCAGCACGCCTCGCGGGATGTGACGCGAGACGTTGATCACACCGACCACTTTCTGGACCCCTGGGACACCTTCATTCTGCCCCGAACTCAGCCCGTTGACGACTTCGAATCCGCTTTGTTCGGTACCCCATCGGGAGAAACAACGAACCAGTTGAATCCCTGGTCCTGCCCATTGACGTCGCCGGCCTTCCGGTCACCGATGTAGTAGTAGAGCGGCCAGCGGTTGTAGGTCACGACGCGCCCGCCGTCTCCTGGCATAGTTCCGATCAATGCCTTATTGACGCCGGGACCGGCCAAAACGTTGTATCCGGCCCCGACGAACAGCGGAGGCCAGGCCTGGTCGCACTGCTCGACCTTGGTGCAGCTGACCCGCTCCCGGCGGTCCGGCGGGTAGAGATACAGCGTCCAGCCGTCGGTCACGAGGAACTTGCCGAGGCCGGGCGTCGAGCGCACGCTGAGCGTGATCGTCCGGTCGGCCGACGGGCGATGGACGCCGGCCGATGCTCCGCCCCCGCACCCGGCCAGCAGGGCCAGGCCGGCAACGGCGACGAGCGCCGCGCCGCGCCGCCTCACGCGGGATCGGCGAGCTTGTGCTTGAGCAGCCAGGCCATCACCGAGAGGCCCTGACTCACCGTCCACGAGTCGACCGCCCTGGGGTGGTAGAGGGTCCTCAGGCCGAGCGGATCGAGGAACTTGACCAGCTTCTGCGGCGGCAGGTGCCCTTGTACGTCGGCACCGGCGTTGACCACGTACTGCTCGCGCCCGGACGGTCCGAGGAAGATCAGATCGTCGGAGTGGTCCACGTCGTAGGTCAGTGGCTTGTGGGTCCACCAGTCGATGCTCGGCGGCTTCTCCTCCTTGACCCGGTTGTAGGAGACCCCGAAGAACTTCCAGAGCTTGCGGGTGTTCGCCGGGCTGGCTCGCAGCAAGGTCCAGTCACGGAGCGGGCCGCCGTACAGCTTCTGGTACGCCGCCAGCCGGGCCGGCGTGTCCCGTTGGGGATCGACCGTGATCTCGAGAAGGGCTGCCTTGCCGCCGTACCCGTCCGCATTGATCGCGCGCGCCATCGCGGCGGTGTTGGCCGAGATCAGCGGACAGACGTCGGTGCACAGGCTCAGGAAGTCCGCGATCATGACCACCTTGCCCTGGTAGGCGGCCAGCGTCGTCGTGGCTCCGTCCGGTTCGGTCAGCGGGATGTTGCGGATCGCCGCCGGGACCGTGAAGTCGACGACATTCCCCAGCGACGCCGGCGGCGGCTTCGCCGGATCGCCGCCGCATGCCGTGAGCCCGATCACCATTGCCGCGACGACTGCTACCAGTCCCCCTCGTCGCCAGAGGTTGCCTCGCACGTCTGTCCTTCCAGTCATCGAGTTGGTCCGTCGGTCTCGCCGGCATGCAGCCGGGCGAGGTAGTCGTTGTAGGCCGCCAGGTGCTCGTCGTCGTCGACCGTCCGGGTCCGCCTGGCCGTCGATGCGGGCGCCGTCACCCCTGCGGTCGCGACGTTGTCGCGCAGCGCCTGCAGGCGCGCTCGCTCCAGCCAGTCGCCCATGCTGGCCTGCGCGCGCTTGTCACGCATGAAGACGACAAAGACGCAAATGGCGAGGACGAACATGATCGCGTCACCGCCGACCCACATGATCGCCCCGCCGAGATGCAGGTCGCTCACATAGCTGGGCCCCCACGTGCGACCGGTCGACAGGTACGCCGAGAACAGCTCGTGGTTGGCCTGAAGGAGCACGACGCCGACGAAGGTGTCGACCGGCATGCTCAACGCGAGCAGCAGGAAGCGGGTCGGGAACGACATCTTCCAGCGGATCGGCTCGGAGCCGAGCAGCGGCAGGAAATAGAGGTATCCGGTCACCAGGTAGAGCGCGTGCTCGGCGTCGTGCACACCTTCGTGGTGCAGCGTGACGTTCATGAAGCCGGTCAGGTGGGTGCCGATGATCACCGCGGCATAGATCACCGCCGCTACCGGCGGGCAGGTCAGCGCAGTCACCACGCGCGACCGGACGACGGCAATCGTCCAACGGTGCAGCGGGTTGCGTGAAGCGTGTAGCAACAACGTGACCGGGCGCCCGGCGACGAACAGCGGCGGCGCGACCATGATCAACATGAGGTGCTGGACCATGTGCACGCTGAACAGCACGTCGTCGTACGCACCGATGCTGCTCTGCGTCGCGAGGACCACGACGACCAGGCCCGCGTAGAAGGAGAGCGAGCGCAGCAGCGGCCATGGTCGCGCCGGGTGGCGCCGCCGGACCCGCCAGATCCCGATCGCATACAGCGCGGCGAAAAACGCCACGCCTGCCGTCACGATCGGGGCGAACTGCCACTCGCTGAACGCGGTATGGGTGGTCAGCGGCACGCTGGGATCGGCCAGCACCCATGCACCGGTCATGCCACCCTCCCGACCGTTGCCGGCGATGCCGGCTCTCGCTCGGCTACCGTCAGCACCCCGATGGGCTCGGCGGCTGTCCGGGTGTGCCAGAGCACCCCCAGCGCGCCCGCAAAGAAGCTGGACCCGACCACGAGCTCGAGCAGGACCTCCCAACCCGGTGAGCGGTGCGCGGAGCCAGCGACCAGTAGCAGGGGGAGCGACACGACCAGCTGCACGACGCCCGAGACTGCGACCAGCGCAGCGGCGACCGCCCACTGGCGATGCGCCCGCCGGCGCTCGAGGTCCAGGGCGATCGCGTGCATGACGCGCTCGGTGAGATCAGCGGCGGGAAGCGCACGACCGATCCGGGCGCGCCTGCTCACCTGCTCGCAGCGGCGCTGCCAGTCACGGCAACCGCCACAACCCGACAGATGCTGGTGGACATGCTCGATCGAGCAGTCCGCCAGCTCGCCGTCGATAGCCGCGGAGAGCGCGACCCTCACCGCATCACATCTCACAGAGCATTAGTGCGCGAACATCGACGATCAGTTCCCACGAGATCGACGCAGGCCGAGGAACGCGGGAGGCCCGCCGATGAGCGCCCGCCTGCATCGCCATAGTGTTGAGCGCGTGGGCGACCCGCTGGACGTCGTGGCAACACGGGCAGCCCGTGGCGATCAGGCCGCATTCGCCGAGCTCGTCGAGAGCACCCAAGCCTCGATCTGGCGGATGTGTGCCTATCTTGTCGACCGGAACGCCGCCGACGACCTGACCCAGGAAACGTATCTACGGGCCTTTCGGGCGCTTGCCGGCTACCGCGGTGACGCGCGGGTCTCCACCTGGCTGCTCACCATCTCTCGCCGGGTCTGTGCTGCTGAGATCGATCGCCGAAGCCGGGCGCGGGAGATGTACCTGCTGACCGTTCCGCGCGAGCAGCACCTGCACGATCAGTCGAGCGTCGTCGACATGGATCTGCTCATTGCCGGCCTCGACGACGACCGGCGAACCGCGTTCGTGCTCACCCAGGTCGTCGGCTGCGACTATGCCGAGGCGGCCGAGATCTGTGGCTGCCCGATCGGCACGATCCGGTCGCGGGTCGCCCGCGCCCGCGCCGACCTGGTCGCGGCCCTCGGCCAGCGAACCGAACTGCCAGCGACCCGTCCGATCGGATCCTGAGCCGCCGTTCGACTGGGCTTGCGAGGCCCCGAGTGGACCCCGGGACGCTCAACCCGGCGCTCGTGGTGGCCGAGGTAATTCGGGTGAAACGTGCGAATCAGCCCATCGATCACGCCATCGACCGGCTGGTCGCCGCGTACCGGGATGCCGGGCTCCCGCCGATCCGCAAGGCTGCCCGGGACGTCGACCGGGTGCTGAGAGAGATCGAACGTGAGGTAGCCCCCTGCGACTGCCTCCGGAGTTGGTGCGGTTCTGGCAGCGGGTCGACCCGACAACCGTCACGGTCGCGCCGTACCCCCCGCTGGACTCTCCGCGATCGTCGCTGGAGGCGTGGCAGCAGGGCCGGGACGAGTTCCCGGATCAGAGCCCGCGGCTGTTGTTCCCGTTCGCCTACCAGAGCCGCCGCTTCCTCTTGATCGAGATGGAGGACGGCAGCGGTCCCGGCGGCACGGTGATCGAGTGGTTCATCGAGGGTGACCCGTTCACGATCCGGTTCCCCGCACTCTCGGCCTACCTCGACCTGCTGGCGACGATGATCGAGCTCGGCGAGTTCGTCGCACAGGGCGGCCCGAACCCAACGAGGTTCGACTTTGACCCCGAGCACCGATGGCCGGACGCGCAAGCCGTGCGTCTCGCAGCCGCCCAACCACTCCCTCGGCTCGGCGCCAGCCGGATCATCGAAGGCGACGCGCGGAGCTGGCCCGAGCACTGGTTGGCCTCGAACGGCCTCACCGTCGAGGAGCGGGCACCGCGCGGCGCCACGACAACGGTCGCAGCCTTACTCCAAGCGGCAGAGGAGGGTCGCACGGCGAGCGGCACGATCCGGGCGACCGTCACCAGGCTGGCCATGTCCGGCGAGGGCTGCCGGACCGCGGTCGATGACGGCACCGGCGCACTCGATCTGTGGTGCCCGACCGCCGTCTGCACCTACGGCCCGATCATCCGGCGAGAGTTCGAGATCGACGTCGTCGTGCGCGCCAACCCGGAGTCGCCGCCGGACTGGCGTGCCGAGCATCGAGAGGTCCAGGACCGAGTGCTCGAAGGCGACCCCGACAACGCGCAGCAAGCGATCATGCGGATGCATGAGAGGGCGTTCAAGACGCCCGCGGCTGCCGAGGCGACCGCGATCAGACCGCTGGACTGATACCTGGCGCCGGGAAGGCGGCAGCGTTTGGCGAAACCGGCCCTTTCGCGGCACAATTAGCAGTCAAGGCACGCGAGTGCCAACCGGGTGGCGAGCATCGTCGAGGAGGCCGGAATGCCGACCTATGAGTACGCCTGCACCGAGTGCGGTGAGCGGCTCGAGGTCGTCCAGAGCTTCAGCGACGATCCGCTGACCATCTGCCCCTCGTGCGAAGGCAAGCTTCGCAAGGTGTTCTCGCCGGTCGGCGTGGTCTTCAAGGGATCCGGCTTCTACAAGACCGACAGCCGCTCGGGATCCGGCGCCAAGACCGGTACGTCGAGCGAGCCCGCCAAGACCGCAGCCAAGGACGGCACGAGCGGGTCGAGTGGATCGAGCGAGTCGTCCTCGGCCGGCACCGGCGGCTCGACCTCGACGACGACGTCGTCGAACACCTCCTCGAGCGGTTCGGGATCGCCGAAGTCCGGCTCGAAAGACGGCAGCAAGGTCGCCTGAGCTCGCCCCGCTCGGCGGAGCGCCCTCCACAACCTCGCCAGCCGGTTCCGCTGCGCACAGCCTTCGGCTCCCCCAGTTTCGCCGCTGCCTCCACGCTCTAGCGTCCGGCACCGTGGTCGACGACGGCTGGCGCGCGACGCTGCAGCGCCTCGGTGTGCGCCGACACCTGCTCGTCGCAATGCTCACCGGCGTCACGGTGCTCACCGGACTGAGTGCGCTGCGCCCGAAACCGGCTCCGACCAGGTCCGTCTGGGTCGCCGCGCGCGACCTGTCCGGCGGCGCTCCCCTCACCCGAAGCGACCTTCGGGTCGTACGGCTGCCGGTGGCTGACGTCCCCCGCGCGGCCGTCGACCCGGCGGTCTCGATCGTCGGCCGGCTGCTGGCGGCTCCGATGACAGCCGGCGAGCCGTTCACCGAGGTCCGGCTCCTTTCGACCGCCTTACTCGAGGCGACCGACGAGCCCGGGACGGTCGCGGTCTCGGTGCGGGTCGCCGACGGAGATGCCGCCCTCGCCCTCGTCCACCCGGGGGATCGGGTCGACGTGCTCGCGGTGCCCGATCCGGGCTCGGGGACGGCAACGGCCGGGACCGGCGCCGCACCGGTTGCCCGCAACGTTCAGGTGCTCTCGGTGCCCAGCCGCGACCCGACCGGCTCGGCCGGCTCCGAGGGCGCCGGCCTGGTCATCGTCGCTGCCTCCGAGCACCAGGCGCTCGCCCTCGCCCGGGCGGCCGGCGGCAACGAGCTGTCGGTCGCCGTACACACCAACCCCGCGAGCAGGGCAGGATGATCGCTGCGGGGGGAGTGCCGCACACCTCACCCCGGCCTGACCAGCACCCGACGAAAGGGCTAGACGTGTCCGGTTTCAAGAAGTTCCTGCTCCGTGGCAATGTCGTCGACCTGGCTGTCGCCGTCGTGATCGGCGCCGCGTTCGGCGCTCTGATCAGCGCGTTCACGACCGACCTGCTCACCCCGATCATCTCGGCGATCGCCGGCAAGGCGAGCTTCACCGGTTTGTCGTTCACGATCCATCACTCGGTGTTCCTGTACGGCGCCTTCCTCGACGCCGTGATCGCGTTCGTCATCCTCGCTGCGGTCGTCTACTACTTCGTCGTGGTCCCGATCGGCGCGCTGATGGACCGGTACAAGCCCACCCCCGATGAGCCCACACCCGTCCGCGACTGCCCGCATTGCATGTCGTCGATCCCCGAGGCGGCAACGGTGTGTGCGTTCTGCACCCGGGACGTGGCAGCGGCCGCGGCGTAAGGCGTCAGGTCACGGGTTGTCGTAGTGGGGTGGCGGCTCGTCGCTCACCCATCCGAGGTCGCCGTCGGCGCCATCGACGTCGACCTCTCGGTCGGCATCGTCACCCCACTCGGGCTCGGGCAACTCGTCGCCCCAGCCCACTTCGCTCTCCTCGGCCATCGGGTCCGGAGGCATCGGCTCGGTCATCGTCGGCCAGCGTACGACCGATCCGGCGATCAGGGCTCGAACTTGTAGCCCAGCCCACGGACGGTGAGCAGGTGGCGCGGCGACGACGGGGACGGCTCGATCTTCGCGCGCAGCCGCTTGACGTGGACGTCGAGGGTCTTGGTGTCACCGACGTAGTCGCTGCCCCAGATCCGGTCGATCAGCTGACCCCGGGTGAGTACGCGTCCGGCGTTGCGCAGCAGGAACTCGAGCAGCTCGAACTCCTTCAACGGCATGGGTACGACGTCGCTGTTGACGCTGACCACGTGCCGGTCGACGTCCATGCGAACCGGCCCCGACTCGAGGACCGAGGACACCATCTCGTCGGGCTCGGACCCGCGACGCCGCATGACCGCGCGGATCCGAGCGACCAGCTCGCGGGCGGAGAACGGCTTGGTCACATAGTCATCGGCGCCGATCTCGAGCCCGACCACCTTGTCGACCTCCGCGTCCTTCGCGGTCAGCATGATGACCGGAACCTCGGAGCGCTGCCGCAGCTGGCGGCACACCTCCAGGCCCGACAAGCCGGGGAGCATCAGGTCGAGCAGCACGAGGTCGGCGCCGGCACGGTCGAACTCCTCGATGCCGTCCGGCCCGGTTGCCGCCATGGCGACCTCGAAGCCTTCCCGGCGAAGCATGTATCCGAGGGCGTCCGAGAACGACTCTTCGTCCTCCACGACCAGGATTCGGGTCACGGGTTATGCCTCCTGTAGCTGGGCTGGTGCCGGGTCCACGACCGGTGGTCGGGCCGACCCGAGCCGGATCGTGAACGTGCTGCCGTTGCCGGGCTGACTCCAGACGGTGACCTCGCCGCCGTGGTTGCCGACGGTGTGCTTGACGATGGCGAGGCCGAGACCGGTGCCGCCGGTCGCTCGGGACCGCGCGGGATCGATGCGGTAGAAGCGCTCGAAGATCCGCTCCTGCTCGTCCTCCGGGATGCCGACCCCCTGATCGGTCACCGTGATCTCGACGACGTCGTCCCGCAGGTGTACGCCGAGCGCGACCCGGGTCGCGTCCGGGCTGTAGGCAACCGCGTTGTACAGCAGGTTCGCGACGGCGGTGACCAGCTGTCCCTCGTCACCGAGCACGGTCAGACCTTCGTCGCCCCCGCGGACGATCGAGATGCCGCGCGCCTCCGCGGCCAGCCGCGCGCGATCGACCGCCTCGTCGAGCACCGCGTCGACGAACACCTCCGTCGACGGCGGCAACGGCTCGCCACCCTGGAGCCGGGACAGGTCGAGCAGCTCCTGCACCAGGCGCGAGAGGCGCTGGGCCTCCTGCTGCATCCGCCCGACGAAGCGCTGCACCGCCTCGGGGTCGTCATGCGCGTCCAAGGCCGCCTCGGCGAGCAGCTGGAGCGCACCGACCGGGGTCTTGATCTCGTGCCCGACGTTGGCGACGAAGTCGCGTCGTACCGACTCGACCCGCTTCGCCTCGGTGAGGTCATCGACGATCAGCGCGACCTCGCCGCCCTCCAGGCGCTGGGCCCGGGCGCCGACCGCCATCGTGCGGCGCGGGAAGACGTTGAAGTCGATCGTGAACTCAGCCGCCTGCGGGTTCCCCGTCCGACGAGCGGCCTCGACCAGGCGCGCGAGCTCGGGCCGGCCGAGGCTTGCATCCCGCAGGATCCCCAGGGTCTCTGCGGCGCTGTTGGCAAACCGGACGGCGTCGTCGGCGTCGAGGAGGACAGCAGCGGTGGGCAGGAGCTCGAGCATGGTGACCGCGGGCACCCGGTCGCGCGGCGCAGGGGGTGCGGGCGCTTCGGTGGAACTGGCCGGACCGCGATGTGCGGCGCGGCGGATCAGCGCCACCCGGCCCCCACCAGTACGCCGGTCACTCCGGCGACCTCCGTCACGATTCCGATGATACGGAGCACTTCCGCCCTGATCAGGGCCTTGCCGAGCCGGCCCGGAGCGTAGCGATCACCTTTCACAGGGTCGCCCCCGCGCGTTCATCTGCCGGACGCCAGGCGTTCATTACTTTGGCGAGACCGTGGGTAGTCCTCAAAGAGGGCGAACTACAGTGGGCGGCGGAGCAGGAGGCATGGTGCGCGACCAGTATCACGAGGATCTCGAGGCGATCACCTCTTCGCTCGTCGACATCACCCGGTTGACCGGCAGCGCGATCAACCACGCCACCCAGGCGCTGCTGGACGCCGACCTGCAGGCCGCCGAGTCGGTCATCACGGGCGACCTCGCGATCGACAACCTCTACGAGAACATCGAAGCGAACGCCCTCGACCTGCTGGCCCGCCAGCAGCCGGTCGCGAGCGACCTGCGGGTGATCATCACGGGCTTGCGCATGGTCGCCGACATCGAGCGGATGGGCGACCTCGCCCTGCACATCGCGAAGGTGGCGCGCCGCCGTTACCCGGCGAGTGCCATCCCGGCCGAGCTGCAGGCCATCGTGCTCGAGATGGGACAGGTCGCTCAGCGGATCTGTGCCAAGTGCTCGAGTGTGATCGCCGGCCGTGACCTGCGCATGGCGGCCGAGCTCGAACGCGACGACGACGTGATGGACAACCTGCACCGCCGGCTGCTCGCCGCGATCCTCGACGACTCGTGGGAGGGCGGGATCGAGACGGCGATCGACGTGACGCTGTGCGGCCGCTACTACGAGCGGTTCTGCGACCACGCGGTGTCGGTCGCGCGCCGGGTCATCTTCCTGGTCACCGGAGAGCGCGCCCAGCAGCACGTGGAAGTCTGACGCCGGCCATCGCCGGCCCGGCGCAGCGACTACAGGTGTTATCCACAGGTTTGTGCACGGGGTAAACCGACCTGGTTCATCCCGCGTGCAATCTTCCTTCACCGGGTGTTCACCCAGAGTCGGTCAAAGGGTTAATCCGCCTTCATAACTTCCTCTGTGTCGGACGGGTACGTCTGGCTGCGCCACGGCTCGGACTCGCCGAGCCACGCTTGCATCGGAGGTCTTGTCGTCGTGAAGGTTTCGCTTGTGATGCGCACCGCGTGCATCGCGACAGTCGCCGCGTTCGGGCTCGCTGCCTGCGGCGGGGGAAGCGGGGGAAGCAGCGGAAGCAGCAGCAGCCTGAGCCCGCAAGGATCGACGTTCCAGCAGACGCTCGAGCAGCAGTGGGCAACGAAGTACCACGCTGCGCACCCGGGCGCACAGATCACCTACAGCGGCACCGGGTCGACCGCCGGCATCCAGCAGTTCACCGCCGGCAAGATCCCGTTCGCCGGCTCGGACGTGACCATGACCTCGCAGGAGCAGACGCAGGCGAACTCGGCCTGCGGGAGCACGGCGCTCACCATCCCGATCACGTCGGGTGGCGTCGCCATCATGTACAACCTGCCGAGCGTGTCCAAGCCGCTGAACATGTCCGCGGCAACCGTCGCGGGAATCTTCATGGGCAAGATCACGAAGTGGAACGACCCGCAGATCGCGTCGGAGAACCCCGGCGTCACGCTGCCCAGCACGCCGATCTCGGTCTACCACCGGGCCGACGGCTCCGGCACCACCGACGTGCTCTCGGGCTTCCTCACCGCGACCGCGTCGTCGGTCTGGACGCTTGGCGTCAACAAGGAGTTCAGCAACTGGCCGACCGGCACCGGCGCAACCGGGTCGTCGGGTGTCGCGCAGGGCGTCAAGAGCACCCAGGGCGGCATCACCTACGCAGAGATCACCTACGCGAAGCAGGACAACCTGCAGACGGCCGCGATCAAGGGTGCGAACGGCGGCTACGTGAACATCTCGAACGCGGCGGTTGCGAAGTCGATCCAGAGCGGCTTCTCGATCACCGGGTCGGGCAACAACCTGGCCGGCTCGCTGTCGTTCACGCAGATGACCGGTTACCCGATCTCGACGGTCTCCTACGTCCTGGTCTGCTCGAAGTACAAGAACACGGGCGAGGGCACCTTGGTGCGCAACTACCTCACCTACGCGCTGGGCGCCGGTCAGGCCGAGGGGCCGGCACTCGGGTTCGCCCCGCTGCCGAGCTCGCTCGACAGCAAGGCGAAGTCGGCAGTGGCCTCCATTACCTGAGCGCTGCAAAGTAGGACACGATGAGCACCGTGGAGACGACGGCGGACACCGCGTCGCTACGAGCCGGCCGAGCCGGCCGCCGTGGCGACGCGGTGTTCCGCGGCCTCACGCTGGCCGCCGGCGCGCTGGTCTTCGTCGTCCTCGGTGCCATCGCGATCTTCCTGGTCATCAAGGCGATCCCGTCGCTGCGGGCTGACACGACCAGCTTCTGGACGACGAAGACCTGGAGCGCCGCGGTCGGAGAAGCAAGCTTCGGCATCGCCGCGCTGCTGTTCGGCACTGTCATCACCAGCGTGCTCGCCTTGGTGATGGCGGTGCCGATCGGCGTCGGCGTCGCGATCTACACCACCGAGTACGCCCCCCGGCGAATCGCCACCGTGCTCGGTTACCTCACCGACATGCTGGCCGCCGTACCGAGCATCGTCTACGGGCTGTGGGGCCTCTACCTGCTGCTGCCGCATCTCACCGGTCTCCAGGTGTTCTTGGCTAGGTACCTCGGCTGGATCCCGCTGTTCAGCGATCCCGACGGTCATGCGGCGCTGTTTTCGAAGTCGATCTTCGGTGCCTCGATCGTGCTCGCCATCATGATTCTTCCGATCATCGCCGCGGTCAGCCGTGAAGTGCTGCGACAGGTCGACCCCGCCCACAAGGAGGCCGCCCTCGCGCTCGGGGCGACGCGTTGGGAGATGGTGCGGGTCGCGGTGCTGCCGCCGAGCCGGCCGGGGATCATCAGCGCGACGATGCTCGGCCTCGGGCGGGCGCTCGGCGAGACGATTGCGGTCGCGCTCGTCATCGGTGACTTCTTCACAATCAACTGGCACGTGCTGGCACCGAGTGGCAACACGATCGCAGCCAACATCGCGAACCTCTTTGGCGACGCGGACTCGATCGGCAGGTCCGCGCTGATCGCAAGCGGGCTGGTGCTTTTCGTCCTGACGCTGGCGGTCAACCTTGCGGCGCGCTACATCATCCTTCGCTCCGGCACCGAGGAACGGAGCGCGGTCGGATGAGCACCACGACTCCGGAGCTTGGCGGCGTGAGCCTGCGGCAGCCCAGCCTGCCGGCCTGGTCGCTCGCCGCCACTGCGATCGGCGCCGTTCTGCTCACCCTGTTGCTCTTCGCGGTGACCGGCTTCCAGGGCACCGCCGACTTCCTCGTGGTTGCCGTTCTGCTCGTGGTGCTCGCGATCACTGCCGCCAGCTGGCTGGTTGAGGGCCGGCGCAAGGCGATCGACCGGATCGCGACCAACTTTGCCCTCGTGAGCCTGATCCTCACCCTGCTGCCGCTCGGGTTCGTGATCGGTTATGTGATCAAACGCGGTCACGTGCGCTTCGGCTGGAGCTTCCTCACCGGTGACGCAAGCCTCGGTCCCAACGCGATCGGCGGTGGCATCGGACACGCCATCCTCGGCACGCTCGAGCAGGTCGCGATCGCGACCGTCATCGCGCTGCCGCTCGGCGTACTGGTGGCCATCTTCATCACCGAGTACGGCGAGAACCGCATGGCGACCGCGGTGCGTTTCCTCATCGACGTCATGACCGGCATCCCGTCGATCGTGGCCGGCCTGTTCGTCCTCGCGTTCTGGATCATTGCCCTCGACCAAGGCTTCTCCGGCTTCGCGGCGTCGATGGCGCTGACGATCATCGAGGTTCCGATCATCGTGCGAACGGCGGAGGAGATGATCCGGCTGGTGCCGATGGCCCTGCGCGAAGCCTCGTACGCGCTCGGCATCCCGAAGTGGAAGACCGTCCTGCGGGTCGTGCTCCCGACCGCCGCAACCGGCATCACGACCGGCGTCATGCTCGCAATCGCTCGAGTAATCGGTGAGACCGCACCGGTCCTGCTGGTGGCCGGGAACAACTTCTACTTCAACAAGAACCCGTTCAGCGGCGACCAGGCGTCGCTGCCGGTCTACATCTTCCAGAACGCCGAGTCCCCGTCGACCTTCAACGTCCAGCGGGCGTGGGCAGCGGCGTTGACCCTCATACTCATCGTCGTGGTGCTCTATGTGGCCGCTCGGCTGCTGACCCGGCGCAACCGACTGGCCGGGAGGTAGTCGCCGTGGCCAAGCGCATCGAGACGCGCCGGCTGTCCTGTTTCTACAACGGGGTGAAGGCGGTCGACGACGTCAGCATCACGATCGAGCCCAAGAGCGTCACCGCCTTCATCGGCCCGAGCGGCTGCGGGAAGTCGACGTTCCTGCGGGCCCTCAACCGCATGCACGAGGTCGTGCCGCGAGCGACCATCGAGGGCACGGTGCTTCTCGACGACGAGGACATCTACGCGCCGGGCATCGACGCGGCCGCCGTGCGCCGCACGATCGGCATGGTGTTCCAGAAGCCGAACCCGTTCCCGACGATGTCGATCTATGACAACGTCGCCGCCGGCCTGCGCCTCAATGGCCTGCGGCGAAAGGCGGATCTCGACACCGCGGTCGAGCGCTCGCTACGTGGCGCCAACCTCTGGGAAGAGGTGCGCAACCGGCTGGGCAAGCCGGGCATGGGCCTGTCCGGCGGGCAGCAGCAGCGGCTGTGCATCGCCCGGGCCATCGCGGTCGAGCCGCAGGTCCTGCTCATGGACGAACCCTGCAGCGCGCTGGACCCGATCTCGACGCTCGCGATCGAAGACCTCGTGACCGAGCTCAAGGACCGGTTCACGAT
>DATJSI010000149.1 GCA_035504215.1 Mycobacteriales bacterium | reverse complement strand
CGAGATTGACGATGAACAGGTCGAGGCTCGACATGAAGACGCCGAGCGACAGCACGGCGACGGCGATCGCGGCGGGGGAGAGCCGGCGATGCGAAACGGCGGCGTCGGCGAGGGTCACAGCGGCCTCCACGGGTGGTGAGTCCGAAATCCGGACTGACGCTACCACGAGTTAGTCCGAAAAACCGACTGACTGCGCTAGGCTTGGCGGCATGGCCGTCACCGCCGCTGCTCCCCGCACCTGCTCGGTCGCCCGCACACTGGAGATCGTCGGCGAGAAATGGGCGCTGCTCGCGGTCCGCGAGGTCTTTCTCGGCAGCCGTCGGTTCGAGGAGATGCTGCACAACACCGGCGCGCCGCGCGACACTCTCGCCGCCCGCCTGCGCACCCTGGTCGACCACGGCATTCTCGAACGCCGGCGTTACAGCGAGCACCCGCCGCGCGACGAGTACGTTCTGACTGCTGCCGGGCGCGACCTGTACCCGGTGATCCTCACTCTCATGCAGTGGGGCGATCGGCATCGCCCGCTGAGGAGCGGGCCGCCGATGCCGCTCGAGCACTCCTGCGGTCATCGGCTGGTTGCCCGGCTCACCTGCGCGCACTGCGGTGAACCGGTCGATCCGCGTCAGGTAACCCGCGCGAAGTAGACCCGCCGATCAGTCGATCGACCCCGCCGACCGCTCGTGAAAAGCGGCACGTCGCGCGCGCCTCGATGCGCAGCGCAAGGACCACCGCTAGCCGGGCGACGACCACGCCGCTAGGGTTCGCCGGAAACGAGGTGGGGGCCGGGCGGTAGGAGGGTCGCGGCGTGGCGGTGCTCCTCGAGGTCGAGCATGTCTCGGTGCGGTTCGGCGGGCTGACCGCTCTCTCGGATGTCTCGGCGTGGGTCTCCACGGGCGAGGTCGTGGGAGTCATCGGGCCGAACGGCGCCGGCAAGACCACGTTGTTCAACGTCGTCTGCGGCTTCGTCCGCCCGACCGGCGGATCGTTGCAGTGGCAGGGCATGCCGTTGAAACGCCATCGCCCGCACCAGCTTGCGTCGCTGGGTATCGCCCGCACGATTCAGTCGTTGGGGCTGTTCCCTCAGCTGAGCGTTCTCGACAACGTCCTCGTGGGTGCCGACCGGCACGCGAAGGCGTGGTTCGCCTCCGGCCTGTTCGGTCTGCCCTACAGCGACAACGACGAGCGCCGGCTGCGCGGTCGCGCGCTGGAGGCGTTGCGCCGGCTGGGGATCGAGTCGACCGCGCCGCAGCTGCCCAGCCAGCTTCCGTACGGCGTGCAGAAGCGGGTCGCGCTCGCCCGCGCCCTGGTCGCGGAGCCCAAGCTGCTGTTGCTCGACGAGCCGGCGTCCGGACTGTCGGCTCAGGAGATGACCGAGCTGAGCGAGTTGGTCCGCGGTCTCAAGGACGAGACGGCGGTGCTGCTCGTGGAGCACCACATGGACCTCGTCATGGGGGTGTGCGACCGGATCGCTGTGCTCGACTTCGGGCGGTGCATCGCAACCGGAACCCCCGCCGAGGTCCGTGACGACCCGAAGGTGCTCGAGGCATACCTCGGCGAGCAGGTCGACGCCTCCACCCGCGAGGTGGGCGATGCTCGAGCTTGACCACGTGGTGACGACGTACGGATCCGTCCGCGCGCTCGACGACGTCACCCTCGAGGTCCCCGACGGTCAGATCACGGCGGTGCTCGGCGCGAACGGCGCCGGCAAGACGACCATGCTGCGCTCGATCAACGGCCTGGTTCGCCCGGCATCCGGCACGATCCGGTACGCCGATCACGACCTCACGACCACGAAGATCGAGGACGTGGTCCGGCACGGGGTCGCCCATGTCCCGGACGGTCGGGGCGTCATCACCGAGCTCACCGTGGAAGAGAACCTGCGGCTCGGCGCGGCGTGGCGGGGCGACCGGGCCGAGTGCCGGACGAGCCTGGCTGAGGTCTTCGAGCTGTTCCCGCCGCTGGCCGACCGCAGCCGCAAGCCGGCGGAGACCTTGTCCGGCGGTGAGCGTCAGATGCTGGCGATCGGCCGTGCGCTCATGAGCCGACCCAGCCTGCTGCTGCTCGATGAGCCGTCGCTCGGACTGGCTCCGCGAATCACCGCGCAGATCATGGCGACCTTGCGCCGGTTGCGGGACGAGCTCAAGCTCACCGTCGTACTCGTCGAGCAGAACGCGCGCAGCGCGCTGTCGGTCGCGGACACCGCTGTCGTGCTGAACCTCGGCCGGATCGTGGTCCAGGGCGCGGCCGCCGAGCTCGCGGGCGACGAGAAGCTCCGACACGCCTATCTGGGGTTCTGATGACGGTCATCAACCTGATCATCTACGGGATCGCGAACGGGCTGATCTACTCCGCGGTCGCGCTCGCGCTCGTGCTGATCTGGCGCTCGACCCGGATCGTGAACTTTGCGCAGGGCGGAATGTTGATGTTCACGACGTTCATCGCCTGGGAGCTCGTCGCGCGCCACCACCAGAACTACTGGCTGGGTCTGGTGGTGGCGATCGTCGCCGGCCTGGCTCTCGGTGCAGTGGTCGAGCGGATCTTGGTCCGCCCGGTGGAGAACGGGCCACCGCTGAACCCGGTCATCGTGACGCTGGGCATCCTGCTCATGCTCGAGGCCGGCGCGGGCATGATCTGGGGCAACGGGTTGAGCTCGTATCCGGCCGAGTTCTCGGTGGACTACTACCACGCCGGCCACCAGGTGATCCTGTTCTCGGCCGAGCTGCTGTTCGTGGTCATCGCGGTGGGAATGGTCGCCATCGGTCTCGCGATCCTGCTGCGCGCGACCCCGGTCGGCCTGCGCATGCGCGCCTCGGCGTTCAGCCCCGAGGTGGCGCGGATGCTGGGCGTTCGAGTCGGACGGCTGCTGACCTTCGGCTGGGCGCTCGCGGCGGGGGTCGGCGCGCTCGCCGGTGTGCTGATCGCGGGCACCCAACCGAACTACATCAACCCCAACGGGTTCGACGGCTTGCTGATCCTCGGCTTCACCGCGGCGGTCATCGGCGGCCTCGACTCGGCGGTCGGCGCCATCGTCGGCGGCATCGTGGTCGGCGTCACCCTGTCGTTGCTGGACAACTACGTGAGCAACGACGTCGACAGCTTCTTCGTCCTGCTCCTGCTCATCGCGGTGCTCATGACCCGACCCAACGGCCTGTTCGCGCGAACCTCGACGAGGCGGATATGAACGCCGCCCTGCGCAGGATCGGCAGCCCGCTGGGGCGCTCATCGCTGCTGCGCCACCTGTTGATCGCGCTGGTTGCCGCGGGCCTCCTTCTGCTCCTGACCGAGCACCTCGGCGAGTACCGCAACTCGCAGGTGGCGACCGTGGCGTACGAGTTCTGCGCGATCGCCGGGCTCACCGTGCTGACCGGGCTGTCAGGTCAGATCTCGCTCGGCAACGGCGCGTTCATGTTCGTCGGCGCCTACACGGTCGCGCTGCTACTCGAGCACCATCCGCACACCGACAACAGCGAGCTGGTTCTTGTCATGCTCGCGGCGATCGGCGTTGCCGCCGTCATCGGTGGGCTGGTCGGGGTCGCGGCGGCCCGCCTGCGCGGGCCCTACCTCGCCGGCGTCACACTCGCGCTTGCACTCGGCCTGCCCGAGCTGCCCAAGTACCAGCACCTGGAAGGGCCGCTCGGCGGCCACACCGGACTCGTGGTCAACGCACCGCTCGCGCCGCACGACATCAACTTCTCGCGCTGGCAGGCGTGGATCTGCTGCCTGGCCGCGGTCCTCACGTGGCTGCTGCTGCAGAACCTGATCAGCAGCCGGGTCGGCCGGGCGTTCCGGGCGGTCCGGGACGACGAAGTCGCCGCATCGCTGTCCGGCATGTCGGTGGCGCGGATCCAGGTGCTCGCGTTCGTCGTCAGCGCCGCGTCCGCGGGCCTCGCCGGGGGCCTGCTGGCGCTCATCTTCGGTCAGGTCGGCCCTGACTCCTTCGGGTTGCAGATCTCGCTGTTCCTGCTCGCTGCAGCGGTGTTCGGCGGGCTGGGGAGCCTGGCCGGAGCGGCATACGGCGCAGTCTTGATCACCTTCCTGCCGAACTGGGCGATGGATGTGGCCAACGCGGTGTCGCTACCCGCCAAGGTCAGCAACAACCTGCAGATCTTCCTGTACGGCCTCGTTCTCGTCGTCGCCATGCTGGTTTTTCCGTTGGGACTACAGGGATTGTTTCGCCGTTGGTGGTTCGGAGCGCGGGCCCGGCTCGGGGCGCGCAACGCTTTGGCGAGATAACGGCGGCAAAACAAAACTCGCCAGTAACTAGGCACAGAACGAGATTCGGAATATGTTCCGGCCCAGCGATTTCTCCAGCGTTGGGAGGAGCTATGGCCAAGACACCTCTGCGGTTGCTCGCCATCGGGGCCGTGGTGGCGCTCGCCGTAACGGCGTGCAGCAGTGGCAGCAGTGGTGGGAGCGGGGGGTCCTCACCAGGTCCATCGGGTTCGGCAAGTACGGCGAACACCGCGTCGGCGCCCGGAATCACGGCGACGACCGTCACCATCGGTAGCCATCAGCCGCTGACCGGCATCGCGGCTCCCGGGTACGACGAGATCGCGCCGGCGTCGAATGCCTACTTCAAGTGGGTCAACGCGCACGGCGGGATCAACGGGCGCACGATCATCTACAAGTACCTCGACGACGCCTACGACCCGACGAAGACGGTCGCCGACGTCCACAAGCTGGTCGAGCAGGACCACGTGTTCGCCATCTTCAACGGACTCGGCACACCGACCCACGAGGCGGTCGTGCCGTTCCTCAACCAGCAGAAGGTGCCCGACCTGTTCGTCGCATCCGGCTGCCTGTGCTGGAACAACGTGAGCCAGGACCCGGAGACCTTCGGCTGGCAGCCGGACTACACCCGCGAGGGCAAGATCCTCGGCCAGTACGTCGCGCAGCACTTCAAGGGCAAGAAGATCGGGATCTTCGCCCAGGGCGACGACTTCGGGAGGAACGGCGTCAAGGGTCTCGACATGGAGATCCCGAAGAGCCAGATCGTCACGACGCAGTACTACGACCCGACCAACACGACGGTCACGCCGCTCGTGCAGAAGCTGCAGTCCTCGGGTGCTCAGGTCGTCGTGTCGTTCAGTGTCCCGGCGTTCACGGCACTTCTTCAGCTGACCTCACTGCAGCTGAAGTTCGCTCCGCAGCTGGTCGTCAGCAACGTCGGCTCCGACCCGAAGACGCTCTCCGGGCTGCTGACGACGTTCTCCAAGGGCGCAGCGCCGGGCAAGCAGCTCGTCCAGGGGATCATCACCGACGGCTACCTGTCGTCGCCGGCCGATCCGTCCAACAGCTGGATCAAGCTGTTCGAGAAGATCCACAACAAGTACATCCCGAAGCTGCCGTTCGACGGCAACGTGGAGTACGGCATGGCGGCGGCGTACACCTTCGCCGAGGCCCTGAAGGCGGCGGGTCAGAACCCGACCCGTGCGAGCATCGTGTCCGCAGTCGAGAACACGAAGTTCTCCGGGCCCGGTCTGGTGCCGTTCGCCTACTCGCCGACCGACCACTCCGGCTACACCGGCGCACAGATGGGGATCATCAAGGGACTTGCCATCCATCTGTTCGGCCAGCCGCTCACGACGGATGACGGGAGCGGTCCGATCACGCCGT
Source organism: Mycobacteriales bacterium (assembly GCA_035504215.1). NCBI lineage: Bacteria > Bacillati > Actinomycetota > Actinomycetes > Mycobacteriales > Mycobacteriales bacterium. Next base: position 45,896 of record DATJSI010000149.1, on the reverse strand, counting down.
ACACGACGCCGCAGGCAACCGCTCCCTCGAACGGGATCCCGAGCGACTGAGCGGCACAGGATGTCGCGGCGGCCGGCCGCGCTGGACCGGCCGCCGCGCTGCTCGACCCGCCTGCGGCAGACTGTCCGACCATGACTGAACGTCGGCCGGTGCGGCCGGGGGAGCGGTTCACCGACATCGACGAGTGGGACGCGGGCCGGGTGAGCGGGCCGCACCTCTGGACGACGCTCGGCTACCGCCGGTTGTCGTGGGAGCCGGGTGCGACATCGGTCGCATGGGACGCAACACCGGACTACTGCTTCCCGACCTCGAACGGGCCGATCGTGCAGGGCGGGCTGGTGACCGCGTTGCTCGACGCGGCGATGGGCGGCGCGTGCTGGACCGTCCTCGACCGCAGCGAGGCGTTCCTCACCGCCGACCTCCGCGTCGAGTTCCTACGCTCGGCCCAGGTCGGCGCGCTGACCGCGCATGGTTGGGTGGTGCGCCGGACCCGCCGGGTCGTCTTCTGCGCCGCCGAGCTGTATCGCGGCGAGGCAACGGACGAGCTGCTCGCCACCAGCCGATGCACCCAGGTCGTGCTCCCCTCGGGTGGCCGGGCCGGCCGGTACGACCCGGGCTCGGGCGGCGACGGCGCGCCGCCCGACGACGCGCGAGGATGACCGCACCGATGAGCACGCCATCCGAGGACGTCACCGCGCTCGCGGAGCGCGCCGCGCCGCATCATGCGGTCGGCGCCTACCTCGCGGCCGAGCTCGGCGACGACGGCTGGCGGGACTGCACGCTCGAGCTGGTGGCCGGCGGGCGTTCCAACCTCACCTTCTACGTCTCCTCGGCGGCCGGCCGCGCCGTGCTGCGCCGGCCGCCGCTGTCCAACCGGCTGCCGACCGCGCACGACATGGCCCGCGAGCACCGCGTGATCACCGCGCTCGGCCGGACGCCGGTGCCCGTGCCGAAAACCCTCGCCCTGTGTGCCGACGACGAGGTGATCGGTGCGCCGTTCTACGTCATGGACCGGGTCGAGGGTTACGTCGTACGCGACGTGCTTCCGGAGGGCTACGCCACCGAAGACGCCGAGCGGCGCGCAATCGCGACCGGGCTCATCGACGTGTTGGCGGAGCTGCATGCCGTCGAGCCCGCAGCGATCGGGCTGGCGGACTACGGCCGGCCCGAGGGCTACCTCTCGCGGCAGATCCGGCGCTGGACCACGCAGTGGGAGGCGACCCGCGAGTCCGACCCGTCGGGCGGCGCCGAGCTGGACCGGCTGGCCGAGCGGCTCACCGCAGAGGTCCCGGGCTCGCCGTCGGGGCCGGTCGTCCACGGCGACTACCGGATGGACAACGTCCTGCTCGACCCGGCGACTCCGGGCAAGGTCGCCGCCGTGCTCGACTGGGAGCTGTCCACCCTCGGTGATCCGCTCGCGGACGTCGGCCTGTTCTTCGTGTACTGGCAGGAGAGCGCCGACGATGAGGCCTACCGCGCGGCGCATCTGCTGCCGTCCGTGACCCGGCTCCCGGGCTTCCCGAGCCGGCACGAGCTGATCGAGCGCTACGCCGCTTCGACCGGTCGGGACCTCTCCGCGCTGCCGTGGTACGTCGGCTTCGCCTGCTTCAAGCTGGCCGTCGTACTGGCCGGCGTTGCGGCCCGTGGCCGGGCAGGGGCGATGATCGGCGACGGCTTCGTCGAGATGGGCTCCCGGATCGCTCCGCTGGTCGCGATCGGCCACCGCGCACTGTCCGGCGACCTGGTCTAGCGCTCAGACCCTGCCGACCGACGTGATGCCGCCATCGATCACCACGGTCTGGCCGGTGATCCACCCGGCGTCGTCGGAGAGCAGGAACGCGGCCAGCTTGGCGGTGTCCGTCGGAACGCCGAGCCGCTTCATCGGGTACATGCTCGCGACCGCTTCCTCGTCGGCCTCGTAGAGCGCCCGGGCGAAGAACGTCTTGACCACCGCCGGCGCGATCGCGTTGACGCGCACTCCTGGTGCGAGCTCGCCGGCCAGCTGCCGGGTGAGATGAATCAGCGCTGCCTTGCTGGCGTTGTACGCGCCGATCGCTGATCCGGCGGCGATGCCGCCAACGGATGCGACGTTCAGGACGGCGCCGCCGTGCTCGCCGAGCCAAGCCCGCCAGGCGAGCTGCGTCCAGGCCAGCGCGGCGACGACGTTCACCTCGAGAATCTTGCGCACGGCACCGAGATCGGCGTCCATCAGCGGGCCGTACTGCGGGTTCACCGCCGCGTTGTTGACCAGGTAGTCCAGCCGCCCGAAGGTCTCGATCGCTGCGGCGACCGCGGCCTGCTGGTGCTCGGCGTCGTCGGCACTGCCGCGAGCGGCGATGGCCCGGCCCGAACCGTCCGGGTCCAGCTGCGCCACGGCCGCGTCGAGCTCGTCCGGCTTGCGCGCGGTGATGCACACCGAAGCGCCTCGCGCGACGAGTTCGGCGGCGATCCCCAGGCCGATCCCGCGGGTCGCCCCGGTGACGAGCGCGACCTTGCCTTCGAAGTCCGTCATTGCTGTGCTCATGCGCCGACACGGTGCCACATCGCCGTCCACCGATCGAGAGCCGGGCAGCCCCGTCCACAGCAGGTCTTCGGCCGCGCCGGCGGCTGCGCACTCGCGGCATCGTGGTCGGGCCGGCGGCTGCCGGATCCCGCGAGCAGGCAGGAGCGATGCGATGGACACTCTCGTGACCGTGCAGGGCAACCTCGTTGCCGACCCGAACGCCAGGGCAACGGCCGCCGGGGCGACCGTCGTGCACTTCCGGGTTGCATCGAGCAGCCGGCGCTTCGACCGGGCGAGCGGGGAGTTCAAGGACGGCGACACCCTCTATATATCGGTGTCGTGCTGGCGTTCCCTCGGCGGCAACGTGCTCGCCAGCCTGCGCAAGGGAGACAGCGTGTTGGTGCACGGCCGCCTGCTGCACCGGACGTACGACGACAAGCAGGGCAACCGGCGCAGCGTGCACGAGATCGACGCGATCGCGGTCGGGCCCGACCTCTCCCGCTGCCCCGCCGACCTGCGGCGCCCGTCGCGCGCGGAGGCGGGCGACTCCGGCCGCGGGTCGGCCCCGCCCCCGGCGGCCACGGTAGCGGTGCAGCCGCTCGAGCAGGTGGCCGCCTGAGTCGGGCGGATCGTGGGGTTTGGTGCGATCCGTAGCCTGGGGGCGTGGCTCAATACATCTACTCGATGCGCAACGTGCGAAAAGCGCACGGCGACAAGGTGATCCTCGACAACGTCACGCTCGCCTTCCTGCCCGGAGCGAAGATCGGCGTGGTCGGTCCGAACGGCGCGGGGAAGTCGAGCGTCCTCAAGATCATGGCCGGGATGGACACGCCGTCCAACGGCGACGCGATCCTGTCCCCGGACTACACGGTCGGGATCCTGCTCCAGGAACCTCCGCTGGACGAGACCAAGGATGTCCGGGGCAACGTCGACGAGGCGGTTGCCGGCATCAAGGCGCTGCTCGACCGCTACAACGAGATCGCCGAGCAGATGGCGGTGGAGTACACCGACGAGCTGGGCACCGAGATGGGCGTCCTGCAGGACAAGATCGACCACTCGGGCGGATGGGACCTCGACAGCCGGATCGAGATGGCCATGGATGCGTTGCGGCTGCCGCCGGGCGACGCAGACGTCACCGTGCTCTCGGGCGGCGAGCGTCGGCGGGTCGCGCTGTGCCGGCTGTTGCTCGAGCAGCCCGACCTGCTGTTGCTCGACGAGCCCACCAACCACCTCGATGCAGAGAGCGTCGCGTGGCTGGAGCAGCATCTGGCGTCCTACCCGGGCACCGTGCTCGCCGTCACCCACGACCGGTACTTCCTCGACAACGTGGCCGAGTGGATCCTCGAGCTCGACCGCGGCCGCGCCTACCCGTACGAAGGCAACTACACGACGTACCTCGAGACCAAGGCGGCCCGGATCAAGGTCGAGGGCGCCAAGGACGCCAAGCGCAAGAAGGAGATCGAGCGCGAGCTGGAGTGGGTGCGGTCCAGCCCGCGCGCCCGGCAGGCGAAGAGCAAGGCCCGGCTCGCCCGCTTCGAGGAGCTGGTGGCCGAGGCCGACCGCGCGCGACCGGCCGAGACCGACGCGATCCAGATCCCGCCGGGCCCGCGCCTCGGAACATTGGTCATCGAGGCCGAGGACCTGACCAAGGGCTTCGGCGACCGGGTTTTGATCGAGAACCTGTCGTTCTCGTTGCCGCCGGGCGGCATCGTCGGCGTGATGGGCCCGAACGGCGTCGGCAAGACCACGCTGTTCAAGATGATCATCGGCGATGAGAAGCCGGACGACGGGCAGCTGCGGATCGGCGACACCGTCGAGATCTCCTACGTGGATCAGGGCCGAACCGGCCTGGACCCGAAGCAGACGCTGTGGGAGACCGTGTCCGGCGGCACCGACTACATCCGGGTCGGCAAGACCGAGATCAACAGCCGGGCCTACGTCGCGTCGTTCGGGTTCAAGGGTCCGGACCAGCAGAAGCCGGCCGGCGTGCTGTCCGGCGGTGAGCGCAACCGCTTGAACCTGGCGCTCACGCTCAAGGCGGGCGGGAACGTGCTGCTGCTCGACGAGCCGACCAACGACCTCGACGTCGAGACGCTGCGCTCGCTCGAGGACGCGCTCGAGGACTTCCCCGGGTGTGCCGTCGTGATCAGCCACGACCGGTGGTTCCTGGACAAGGTGGCGACCCACATCTTGGCGTGGGAGGGCACCGAGGACGAGCCGGGCCGGTGGTTCTGGTTCGAAGGCGGGTTCAGCGACTACGAGCGGAACAAGGTCGACCGGCTCGGCGAGGAGGCCGCCCGGCCGCATCGCACGACCTACCGCCGGCTCGGCCGCGACTGATGCCGCCGGGCTACCGGTGGGATCCCGCGCAGTACGACCGGTACGCCGACGAGCGCGGCCGTCCGTTCCGCGAGCTGGTCGCCCGGGTCCGGGTCGAGCGGCCCGGCCGGATCGCTGACGTCGGCTGCGGGCCCGGCTCCCTCACCAGATCCTTGGCCGAGCGATGGCCGGACGCGACCGTCGTCGGGGTCGACAGCTCCGTTGACATGATCGCCGCGGCCGAGCCGCTGGCGATCCCCGGCCGGCTGGAGTTCGTGCGCGCCGACCTTCGCGAATGGCGGCCCGCTGCGCCGGTCGACCTGGTGGTGGCGAACGCGGTCCTGCAGTGGGTCCCGGGGCATCTCGAGCTGCTGGCCGGGATGGCCGAATGGCTTGCGCCGGGCGGGGCGCTCGCGTTCCAGGTCCCCGACAACTTCGACCAGCCCTCCCATACCGTCGTCCGGGAGCTCCGCAACTCCGACCGCTGGCGCGAACGGCTGGGTGGGGACGCCGATCGCCGGATCGCGGTCGAGCGACCCGACGCGTATCTGCGGGCACTGGTCGCCGCGGGACTCGAGCCGGACGTCTGGCAGGCGGAGTACCTGCACGTCCTCGGCGGCGAGGACCCGGTGCTCGAGTGGATCAAGGGCACCGCGCTGCGGCCGGTGCTCGATGCGCTTGCCGGCGACCAGGCGGCCATCGACGAGTTCCTGTCCGAGTGCGGCGCCCGGTTGCGCGCCGTCTACCCGCCGGAGGAGTTCGGGACGGTCTTCGCGTTCCGCCGGACGTTCGCGGTCGGGCACCGGCCCGGGTAGCTCTCAGTCCGCCGGCGTGTTGATCAGCGACTCGGCCGCCGAGGTGAAATAGCTCCAGATCACCTGGTCGGCTCCGGCAGGCAGGGCGATGTCGTCGAGCGCGGCGCGCATGTGCGCCAGCCAGGCATCGCGTGCCCGCGCGTCGATCGCGAACGGGGCGTGCCGCATTCGCAGCCGCGGGTGGCCGCGCAGCTCGGAGTAGGTGTGGGGACCGCCCCAGTACTGCTCGAGGAAGAGCATCAGGCGCTGCGCCGCTCCGGCCCAGTCGTCCGGCGGGTAGATCGCGGTCAGGATCGGGTCTTGAGACACCCGGGCGTAGAACCCGCTGACCAGGGCTTCGAACGTCTCGTGGCCGCCGACCGAGTCGTAGAAGGTCGGCGCAGCATCGGTGCCCTCGAGCGAGATCGGCTGCGGTCCGGGCGGTTGCACCACTCCATCGTGCATCAGGGCGTCGTGGATACGAGCGCCGGATGCACGGATGTCGCTCGACGCTGCGGCTTCGATCATGGAGGATGAGCACAGGAGGATCGTGTGGGCAACGCGTTGGTGTTGAACGCGACGTACGAACCACTCTGCGTCGTGGCGTCCCGGCGCGCCGTCGTCCTCGTCCTCACCGGCAAGGCCGTCGCTGTGGAGTCCGGGGACTCGGAGCTGCACAGCGAGCGGGTGACCCTCCGTGTCCCCTTGGTGGTGCGGCTCACCCGTTACGTCCGGGTGCCCTATCGGGCGACCGTGCCACTGACGCGGCGGGCCGTGTTCGCGAGGGATGGCGGGCGCTGCGTCTACTGCCGCGCGCCGGCCACCAGCATCGACCACGTGCTGCCCCGAAGCCGGGGCGGCATGCATGTCTGGGAGAACGTCGTGTCATGCTGCCGCCGCTGCAACCACGCAAAGGCGGATCGCGTCATCGCCGAGCTCGGCTGGCGGATGCCGCGACAGCCCGCGGCTCCGACCGGGATCGCCTGGCGGGTCCTCGGCAGCGGCCGGATGAACCCGCAGTGGCGGCCCTATCTCGACGACCCGGCGCTGGACGACATCGAGCAGGCCACGGCCTAGCCGGCCAGCGCCGCCAGCCCGCCGCGCTCGCCGTCCCCCGTCCGGTTGAACGGTTGCGACGCCGGCAGGCCATAGGGTCGAAACCGTGAAGACCTCAGCGCTTCGGTTTGCCGCCCTTGCCGGCCTTGCCGTCCTCGCCGCGGCCTGCAGCTCGAGCTCCTCCGGTGGCGCGGTCGCCGGGCCGTCGACGAGCGCGAGCGTGCCGACCAGCACTCCGACCGTGACCCCGACCCACCACCACAGCCACCACCCGTCGGCGTCGCCGACCACGACCGTGACGGTCACCGCAACCCCCTCACCGTCGACGGCGCCGTGCGCCACCAGCCAGCTCAAGCTGAGCTACGGCATCAGCCAGGGGACCGCCGGTACGACGTACCAGGTGCTGGTCTTCACCAACACCGGGTCGAGCCCGTGCACGCTGTTCGGCTATCCGGGCGTGTCGTTCCTCGACGCGAACGGTGCGATCATCGGCAAGCCGTCGTCGCGCGATCACGGCGCCGAGCACACGATCACGCTGGCGGCGTCGGGCGGGCAGGCGAATGCGCTGTCCCGGCTGCCCGACGTGGGCAATTTCGCCGCTTCGGCCTGCCAGCCGAAGAAGGCCAAGCGGATCCGCGTCTACCCACCGAACCAGACGGCGGCACTGTTCCTGCACGACTCGGGCCAGGTCTGCTCGACCTCGGCCGGGCGCACCGGCATCGGCCCGGTGCGGGCCGGCAACGGCGGCTGAGCGGGAGGGCCGATGAGCGACCTCCACGACCTGACGCTGCTCGAGCAGGCCGAGGCCGTCCGCGCCAAGAAGGTGTCGCCGGTCGAGCTGGTCGAGCACTACCTCGGCCGGATCGACGCCCTCAACGAGTCGGTCGGCGCCTTCGTGAGGGTGACTCCCGAGCGGTCGATCGCAGCGGCCCGTGCGGCCGAGCGCGCGGTAGCCGAGGGTGCCGACCTGCCCCCGCTGCACGGCGTGCCCACCGCCATCAAGGACCTCAACCTGACCGCCGGGGTGCCCACCCGCTTCGGTACGGCGGCGTGGGAGCCGGTCGACTTCGGCATCGACGACGCCGTCGTCACCCGGATGGTGGCGGCCGGCCTCATCTCGCTCGGCAAGACGAACACCCCGGAGTTCGGCCTGCCCTGCTACACCGAGCCCGACGTGGCGCCGCCGGCACGCACGCCGTGGGACCTGGAGCGCTCGGCAGGGGGATCGAGCGGTGGCGCCGGCGCGGCGACCGCGGCCGGCCTGGTGCCGGCCGCCCAGGGCAGCGACGGCGGCGGCTCGATCCGGATCCCGTCCAGCCTGTGCGGCCTGTTCGGGGTCAAGCCCACGCGCGGGCGGGTCTCGAACGCGCCGATCAGCCCGGAGATCAGCGGCCTGGCGACCAACGGGCCGCTGGCGCGCACCGTGCGTGACGCCGCCGCGCTGCTCGACGCGATGGCGGGGCCGGCCCCGAGCGACTGGATCTGGGCTCCGCCACCGCACGGTTCGTTCCTCGCTGCCTGCGACGACGAACCGCGCCGGCTACGGATCGGGCGGTACGCGACGCCGGTCGTGGGCGACGCCGAACCGGCTCCGGAGTGCCTGGCGGCCTACGACGCGGCCGCCTCGCTGCTCTCGGACCTCGGCCACGACGTGGTCGAGCACACGACCACGTTCACGGCGGCGCTCGTCCCGGCTTTCGAAGCGGTCTGGGCGATGGAGTTCGTGGCCCTGCCGATCGACCCGGCGGACGAACCCAAGCTGCGGCCGCTCACGCGCTGGATCCGCGACCGGGGCCGCGGCCTTTCCGGCAGCGACTTCCACGGCGCGCTGTCCGCCCTACGGCTGGCGGCGCGCGCGGAGATCGAGGCGACCCAGCAGTACGACGCGGTGCTCACGCCGACGTTGGCGCAGCCGCCGCCACTGGTCGGCCAGCTGCGCAACGACGACGACCCGGCGGCCGACTTCGAGAACCAGAAGCGGTTCACGCCGTTCACCGCGCCGTACAACATGAGCGGGCAGCCGGCGGTCTCGGTGCCGCTGTACTGGACCGACGCCGGCCTGCCGATCGGGATCCAGCTGGTCGGGCGGCCCTGCGACGAGGTCACCCTGCTGCGGCTGGCAGCCCAGCTCGAGGCGGCCGCGCCGTGGGTCGATCGACACCCGGCCTGCTGGTAGCCCGCCGCCATGGGTTGGATAGGTTCAGCGCTTGTGAGAAACCGCATCGCCCGGCGGGTGGCGATCGTCGCGATCGCGACCATCGTGCCGGTGCTCGTCTCGGCCGGCCCGGCGCTGGCCAAGCTGAAGCCTGACGACGGAGAGGTCTCCGGACCCTCGCTGGGGGTCGGCAACACGATCCTGCTGTTCGTCGTCGTCCCGCTCGGGGCATTCCTCATCATCGCCGGGTTGGCGCTGCTGCCGTCCGCGCTGTCGCGGCCGCGGTATCGCCCGGGCCGCCCGTGGGACCACGCGCCGCGCTGGATCGGACGGCCGGCAGAGGTGGCCGTCGCGGCGCCGGCCGAGGCTGGGACCGGTGCGGCGCCCGGCACGGTGAGCTCCGACTCGACGGCTCGAGGTGGCGCAAGTGCCGAGTGGTGAGGCGTTCACCAGCGAGCAGGCGCGCAGCATCGAGAAGGTGGTCGAGACCGCCCACTCGGAAACCGGCCTGACCTTCTCGGTCTACATCGGCGACGTCGAAGGCGACATTCGCGACGCGGCCGAACGGCTGCACGCCGAGTTCGGGCCTCGTGCGACCGACACCGTGCTCGTCCTCGTTTCGCCCGGCGACCGGCTACTCGAGGTGGTGACCGGTGAGGCTTCCGGGCGCCGGATCTCGGACCGCGCCTGCGCACTCGCCGCGCTGTCGATGACGACGTCGTTCGCCGGCGGTGACCTGGCCGGAGGCATCGTGACCGGCATCCGCATGCTCGCCGAAGCGGCCGGCCACCCGATCGGCATCCCTCGCTGAGTCGATAGCGTCCCCGGCGCGCCACGTACGCGCAGCCGGTTAGTTGCGTCACCTTGGTGAAAGAGTGGCGCTGTGAGCGAGAAAGCCTCGGCGGATCGCGGATCGGCCGCCGGCCCGCTGACCGAACGCTCGCCGATGCCGGTGCCGGCCCTGCTCGCCGACCTCGCCGGCTGGGCCTGGCGACTGCTCGTGCTGGCGCTCGCCGGCTACCTCGTCGTGCGGTTGTTCGACCGGCTGTACTTCATCGTGCTGCCGTTCTTCGGCGCGATGTTCGCAACCTCGCTCGCCTATCCGCTGGTGCGGTTACTCCGCCACCGAGGCATCCGCCGGCTCGCGGCGACCTGGACCACGGTCATCCTGGCAGCGCTGGTCCTCGGCGGGATCTCGATCTTCGTCGTCGACCGGGCGATCGACGAGTACCCGCAGCTGGTCAGCCAGACCTCGAACGCCGTCACCCGCTTCCGGCACTTCCTCACCGTCGACCTGCACGTGAAGTCGTCCTCCACGTCGAGCGTCGGCAACACCATCACGAAGTACCTCAGCAAGCACGAGTCCGCCGTCGCATCCGGTGCGGTCAGTGGCATCGCAACGGTGGCCGAAGCGCTCGGCGCGTTCGTGCTGTGGTTGTTCATGACCTTCTTCCTGCTGTACGACGGCGACCAAATCTGGGGCTGGATCGTCCACCTCTTCCCGGCCAACGCCCGAGCGCGGGTGCGCGGCGCCGGCGACCAGGCGTGGGACCGGTTGGCCGGCTTCGTGCGCGGGACGTTCATCATTGCGGTCATCCACGGGGTGGTTGCGGCGGTCGCGCTCAGCGCGATGCGGGTCCCGCTGGTGGCACCGCTGACCCTGCTCGTCTTCCTCGGCAGCTTCCTGCCGATCGTCGGTTCGATCATCTTCGGCTCGCTGGCGGTCGCCATCACCCTGGTGACTCGAGGGACCGTGCTCGGCGCCGTCCTGGCCGGAATCCTGATCATCGACAACCAGATCGAGGCGCACTACCTGCAGCCGATGCTGGTCGGTCGCTACGTCCGGCTACATCCGTTGGTGGTGGCGGTCTCGATCGCCGGCGGCGGCCTCCTCGAAGGCATCCCCGGCGCGGTGCTCGCCGTACCGTTCGTCGCCGTGGTGTACGCCGTCCTGCGCTACCTCGCCACCGGCGAGGACCAGATCGCCGGCCACCAACCGGCCGCCGAGGACGACGGCAAGCAGGTCGATCTCGTGCCGGAGGCCGATCCGCCGCCGGCCTAGCCGCCCGGCCCGGTCATCCACCGCACCGGCGCTCGCCGGGACCTTCCACAACCCGTCCGTCGCCGGCCGGATGCCGTCGTACCGACCGCCGATGCTCGTCCCATGGCAGGCAAACGCGGGCGCTCGTGGGCGCTCATCTCTATTGCGGCCCTCGCAGTCGCCGGCTGGCACGTGAGCCACCAATCGGGATCAGTCCCGCGTGCGGCGCTGCCTGCGCGCCCGCCGCCGGGCGCAGCGGAGGATGCCGTCATCGTCGAGCCGGATGCCGGCCTGGCGCCGATCGATGCGTTGTTGGGCTCCGCCCGGCGTTCGCTGGACCTCACGATGTACGAGCTGGCCGACCCGACGATCGAGAGCATCCTGGCCGGCGATGCCGCACGCGGCGTCCGGGTGCGCGTGATCCTCGACCGCCGGCTGGAGGGTGCTCGCAACACGCCGGCGTACGAGTTCTTGCGTAGCCGCGGGGTCGACGCCCGCTGGGCCGGCGGCCGGTACTTCGCCACCCACGAGAAGGCGTTCGTCGTGGATCAGCAGCTCGCCGTCATCATGTCGCTGAACTTCACCAGCAGCTACTACGCCAACTCACGTGACGTGGCCGTCGTCGACCGCGACCCTGCTGACGTCGCAGCGATCGAGTCGGTCTTCGCGGCCGACTTTCGTGGCGCTGCGATCGGTACGCCGGCCGCGGATGACCTGGTCTGGAGCCCGGGTCAGTCCGAGGCCGACCTGGTGGCACTCGTCGCGGGTGCGCGGCGCAGTGTCGGTGTCGAGTCCGAAGAGCTCAGCAGCGAGCCGATGATCCGCGCGCTGGTGGCTGCAGCGCGTCGCGGCGTCGCGGTGACGGTCGCCATGACCTACGCGCCCCAGTGGTCTGCGGGCCTTGACGCGCTGGCATCGGCCGGAGTCCTCGTGTCGCTGCACTACGGCGAGACGCCGCTCTACCTGCATGCGAAACTGCTCGCGATCGATGCCGGAACGAAGGATGCGCGCGCGTTCGTCGGCTCCGAGAACCTCTCCGATGCCTCGTTGCTGCACGATCGCGAGCTCGGCATCGTCCTGACCGCAGCCCGGCTGGTCGAGCAGGTCGCCTCGACGATCGCGGGTGACGTCAGTGACGGTCGGAGGTGGCGGTGATGTCGCGCTGTTGCGCGCGAAGCGCGCGCGCCATGCCGTCCCGGGCTTCGAGCAGCATTCGTCGCAGGGCCGGGCCGGGCTGCTCCTGCCTCAGGTAGGCGTCGGTCCGGTCCACGGTTGCCTGCCCGGTGGCGACGTAGGGGTACAGCCCGGTGATCAGGTCCTGCGCCATCTCAGCCGAGCGGGTGCGGTAGAGCTCGCCGATCGCGTCGAAGTACTTCTCGATGTACGGCGCGAGCAGCTCCCGCTGGCGGTAGTGCTGGAAGCCGGCCACGATCGCGTTCTGGTCGGCGTTCGGCAGCTCGTCCTGCTCGACGGCCAGCCGCCAGGCCTCGGCCTTCGCTTCGGGAGTGGGTCGTAGCGCGCGCAGGGTGAGCCAGTGCCGGTGCCCGGCGGCCGTGTCGTCCCGATCGCGCTCGGCGTCGATCTCCTCGTCGCCCGCACGGCCGCTGGCGACGAGCGGGTGCAGCAACACCCAGCGCAGCTCGGTGTCGATGGCGAGACCCGGGACCGTCTCGCGACCGTCCAAGAGGGCCTGGATGCGGTCCAGGTGGGCGGCAGTGGCCGCGTTCGCGGCCGCCGCGCGGGTGAACGCGAGCTGGAGGTCGCTGCCCGGTTCGCTGGCATCGAGCAACCCGAAGGCGCGGTCGGCAAGTCGAACCCGGCGCTGCTCGCGAAGACTCGGGTCGCCGAACGGGTCGATCGCCTGGGCGGCGAGGCGCAGCAGCGACTGCACCGTGCCGATTTCCGTCTCGAGCTCGATGCCGGCGAGGATCAGCTCGAGATAGTCGCTCGCCGTCACCTCGGCGTCGCGGGTCATGTCCCAGGCCGCGCTCCAGCACAGCGTCCGCGCCAGCGGGTTGCGGAACTCCCCGATGGAGCTGACCAGGGTCTGCCAGGACGCCTCGTCGAGACGGATCTTGGCGTAGGTCAAGTCGTCGTCGTTGAGCAGCACCATGTCGGGCCGGCGTACTCCGACCAGGTCGGGGACGTCAGTGCTCGCACCGGTCAGGTCGACCTCGACCTGCTCGGTGCGCTCCAAGCCGTCGCCGTCGCGGTTGTACAGGCCGATCCGCATCCGGTGCGAGCGCAGCGTCGGGTAGTCCTCCGGCGCCTCCTGCAGTACGGCGAACGCGCTGAACCGCCCGTCGTCGTCGACGTCGAACTGCGGTCGCAGCGTGTTGACGCCCGCGGTCTGCAACCAGTCCTTCGACCAGGTCGACAGGTCCCGGCCGCTCGCGTCGGTCAGGTCGTCGAGCAGGTCCTGCAGCGTGGTGTTCGAGTACTCGTGCTTGCCGAAGTAGGCGCGGGTGGCCGAGTAGAACGCCTCGTGGCCGACCCAGTGCGCGAGCTGCTTCAGCACCGAAGCACCTTTGGCGTAGGTGATCCCGTCGAAGTTGGTCGTCACTGCTTCGATGTCGACGATGTCGGCCGCGATCGGGTGCGTCGTCGGCAGCTGATCCTGACGGTAGGCCCACATCTTCTCGATCGTGCAGAACGTGGTCCACGCATCGGGCCATCTGGTCGACTCCGAGGTGGCTTGGGTCGACACGAACTCCGCGAACGACTCGTTCAGCCATAGGTCGTCCCACCAGCGCATGGTCACGAGGTCGCCGAACCACATGTGCGCCATCTCGTGCAGGATCGTGATCGCCCGCCGCTCGTAGGCGGCGTCCGTCGTACGGGACCGGAACACGTAGTCCTCGGTGAGCGTGACGCAACCGGCGTTCTCCATCGCGCCCATGTTGAACTCGGGAACGAAGATCTGGTCGTACTTGGGCCACGGGTAGCGGTAGCGGAACGACGCGTGAAAGGCGTCGAAGCCCTGCTTGGTCACCTCGATGATGTCGTCGGCGTCGAGATGCTGGACCAGCGACTTGCGGCAGTAGACCCCGAGGGGGATCCCGTCGTGGCTGTCCTCGACGCCGGCGTAAGCCCCGGCCACGATCGCGGTGATGTACGTCGACTGGCGTGGCGTGCGCTCGAACACCCGGCGTTCGCCGTCCTGCCGGCTCGGCATGTTCGACAGCACCAGCCAGGCCTCGGGCGCGTCGACGGTGAACGCGAAGGTGGCCTTCAGGTCCGGCTGGTCGAAGCAGGCGAACATCCGGTGCGCGTCGAAGGTCTCGAACTGCGAGTAGAGGTAGACCTCCTTGTCGACCGGGTCCACGAACCGGTGCAGGCCCTCGCCGGTGCGGGAGAAGACGCAGTTCGCCACGACCTTGAGCTCGTTGTCCGTGGCGAGCGGGGGCAGCGCGAGCCGCTGCCCCGTGAACGCCGCATCGAAGTCGAGCTCTTCGCCGTTCAGGGTCGCCGAGATGATCCGATCGGCGGTGATGTCCAGGTGGGTCTCCGCGCCCGGCTCGGCACAGCCGAAGCGGATCGTCGACACCGAGCGGAAAATGCTCGGCTCGTCGACCGCCATCGCCAGGTCGAGGTGGACGTCATAGGAGTCGACGCGCAGGATCCGGGCGCGCTCGCGGGCTTCGTCGCGGGTCAGGTTCTCGACAGACACGACCCCGAGTCTGTCATGGCGAGCGCACCGGCCTAGACTTGTTGCGATGACAACTAACGTGGACTTCTGGTTCGACCCGCTGTGTCCGTGGGCGTGGATCACCTCGCGATGGATGCTCGAGGTCGAGCAGGTACGCGACGTCAACACTCGTTGGCATGTGATGAGCCTCGCGATCCTCAACGAGGACAAGGACATTTCCGAGGACTACCGCAAGCGCATGCAGCAGGCCTGGGGTCCGGTCCGGGTCTGCATGGCAGCGGAGCAGGCGCACGGCGCGGACTCCCTGCTCCCGCTCTATACCGCGCTCGGCGTGCGGTTCCATCACGAGAAGCTCCCGAACGAACGCGCGACCATCGAGGCCGCGATCGCGGATGCCGGGCTACCGGCCGATCTGGTGGACGCCATGGACGACCCGTCGTACGACGAGGCGCTGGCCAAGTCCCATCACGAGGGGATGGACCCGGTCGGCGACGACGTCGGCACACCGGTCATCCACATCGACGGCAACGCGATCTTCGGCCCGGTCGTGACGCCGATCCCGCGCGGTGAGCAGGCCGGCCGGCTCTGGGACGGCGTCGAGCAGGTGATGAGCGTGCCGGGCTTCTACGAGCTCAAGCGCAGTCGGGACGCGCGACCCAGCTTCGACTGATCCGCGACCGACGCAAGCGCCGCACCTTGATCGTCGTTCCGTGTACAGCGATTCGAACGCGGTGATGTACTTCGCGGGTGAAGGCGGCAATCGCGGCGCTTGCCGTGGGCTGGCTGGTGTGGGTCGGGGGAGCCGCGATCCTCGGCGTCGCGGCCGCCCATGACTCGGCGAACCTGAACTCCGCCACGGCATGCCCGATCCCGAACCACCCCAAGCACTACGGCATCGCCAGCTGGCAGTGGTGGCCGCCCGGTGAGGTCTGCGCCGGACCGAAGGGGCACGTGTTCAGCCGGCCGCAGTCATGGCGATCGAAGATCGCGATCGGGCTCGGCGTCGGGCTGGTGGTTCTTCCGACCGGTACGGCGATCCTCGGCCGGCGGATGCGCAACCGGGCCGAGACGCGCAGCGGCTCGATGGACCTCGAGGACATCGTGCACCTCGTCGACGAGGACGCGGGGCGTGCAACGGGTCCGCAGTCCTGACGACGTCGGGCCGCTCGGTCTTCGGCGCGGGCATAGTCTCGGCGCATGGGTGATGCCGTAAGTCACGACCGTGACTCGATCTATATCGGCGGGCAGTGGGCATCTTCATCGGGCTCGGAGCTGATCGACGTCGAGAACCCCGCTACGGAGCAGGTCATCGGGCATGTGCCGTCCGGCACGACGGACGATGTCGATCGCGCCGTCCGTTCCGCGCGGGCTGCCTTCGACGGCTGGGCACAGACCAGTCCCGAGGAGCGCGGCAAGTACCTGTCGCGGTTGCACGACGCGCTCGCCGCGCGCCAGGAGGAGATCGCGCACACCATCCTTGCCGAGATGGGTGCGCCCCTGAAGCTCGCGACCGCGGTACAAGCGGGGCTCCCGCTCGCCGACGTTGCAACGGCGGCGAGCCTCGCGAGCACGGTCACCTGGACCGAGCAGATCGGAAACTCCACGGTCGTTCACGAGCCGATCGGGGTGGTCGGTGCGATCACGCCGTGGAACTACCCGCTTCATCAGGTGACGGCCAAGGTTGCCTACGCCCTGGCAGCCGGCTGCACCGTCGTACTCAAGCCCAGCGAGATCGCGCCGCTGTGCTCCTATCTGTTCTTCGACGCGATCCACGAGGTCGGCCTTCCAGCCGGAGTTGCGAACCTCGTCCCCGGTTACGGCCCGACAGTCGGCGAGGCGATTGCCGCGCATCCCGACGTCGACATGGTGTCGTTCACCGGTTCGACTCGCGCCGGCACCCGCGTGGCCGAGCTAGGTGCGGCGACGGTCAAGAAGGTGGCGCTCGAGCTCGGCGGCAAGAGTGCGAACGTGATCCTCCCGGACGCCGACCTTGCGAAGGCGGTGAAGGTCGGCATCGCCAACTGCTTCCTGAACTCGGGCCAGACCTGCACCGCCTGGACGCGGATGCTGGTCAGTGACGCTCAGTACGACGACGCCGTGAGCCTCGCCGAGGAGATCGCGTCGGGTTACACCACGGGCGACCCGACCGACCCCTCGACCCGGCTCGGCCCGTTGGTGTCGGCGACCCAGCGGGAGCGCGTGACCGGCTACATCGACAAGGGCGTCGCCGACGGAGCCCGACTGGTGACGGGGGGCAGCGAGCGCCCGCACGCGACCGGTCATTTCGTCGCGCCGACCGTCTTCGCCGACGTGACGACGGACATGACGATCGCCCAGGAGGAGATCTTCGGACCGGTGCTGTCGATCCTTCGCTACTCCGACGAGGACGAAGCGCTCGCGATCGCCAACGACACCGTCTACGGTCTCGCCGGAGCGGTGTGGTCGGCCGATCAGGAGCGGGCGACCGCGTTCGCGCGCCGGATGCGGACCGGCCAGGTCGACATCAACGGCGGCTCGTTCAACCCGGCCGCGCCGTTCGGCGGCTACAAGCGCTCCGGGGTGGGCAGGGAGCTCGGTCGCTACGGCGTCGAGGAGTTCCTGCAGCCGAAGTCGCTGCAGCTCTGAGGCCCGCACGCGGCATACTCACCGACCATGCGGATCTATTTCGGCTCCGACCACGCCGGTTTCGCCCTCAAGACCCGGCTGGTCGCGCGCCTGTCCGAGCTCGGTCACGAGCCGGTCGACTGCGGACCTGAGGTCTACGACGACGAGGACGACTACCCGCCGTACTGCCTGCTCGCCGCCACCCGCACGGTCGCCGATCCGGGCAGCCTCGGCATCGTGATCGGCGGATCGGGCAACGGCGAGGCCATCGCCGCGAACAAGGTGAGCGGGGCGCGCTGTGCGGTGGCCTTCAGCGACGACACCGCGCGGCTCGGTCGCGAGCACAACGACGCCAACCTGCTCAGCCTCGGGGCCCGGATGTACGACGAGCAGACCGCGCTGCGCTACGCCGAGATCTTCGTGTCCACGCCGTTCAGCGGGGCGGAGCGGCACGTTCGCCGGCTCGGGGAACTGGCCGGCTACGAGGCCACCGGTGAGCTCCCGCCACGGGCCGAGGACGAGGCGAAAGGCGGCCGGTAGGCGACTGGGGTGAGAACCCCACGTTAGGACCTGCCGCAACCCGGGCAGCGCCCACTAGTGTCGCGAGGTTATGGGGCAGCCGGACGTCGGCACGCCGGGACCGATCGCGCGGGCCCGGCGGTGGCTGCGCATGATCGCCGCGCCGGAGTCGGCGCTCGGGAAGCGGGTGGCCCTGCTCGCGCTGCTGCTGCTCACCGGGTTGTGTTTGGTCCTCGACATCACACTGTCGGCTGCGACCTTCCCCGCGCTCACGCTGGTGGTGCCGATCGTCTTCGGCGGCCTGCTCCTCGAGCCGCGCCCGCTGGTCGTGGAGTTCGCGGCGGTGCTCGGCGTACTGATCGCGGAGAACCTGGGTGTGGGCCACAGCCAGGTGCATCTCGGTGCGTACGTCGTGGTGGTCATCGTGGCCGGGATCGCGTTCCAGCAGTCGTTGGATCGCCAGCGGCTCGGGCTTTCGCTCGGTCGCGGCGAGCAGATGCTCTTCGAGCTTCGCGACCGGCTCCGCTCCCAGGGCGAGCTCCCGCCGATGCCGGCCACTTGGCACGCCGAGGTGGAGCAGCACTCGGCGGGCGGGGCGAGCTTCGGCGGTGACTTCCTGGTTGCCACCCTCGCCGACGGCGGGCGGTCGATGGAGCTTGTCCTCGTCGACGTCTCCGGCAAAGGAGTCGACGCCGGCACTCGAGCGCTGATGCTCTCGGGTGCCTTGGGCGGCTTGCTCGGCGCCGTGCCACCACCGCGTTTCCTGCCGTCGGCGAACGAGTACCTGCTGCGACAGGGATGGGGCGAAGGCTTCGCCACCGCTCTGCACCTGACCGTCGAGCTCACGACCGGCCGCTACCGGCTGAGCACTGCCGGACACCCGCCCGCGGTTCACTACGTCGGTGGAACCGGCAAGTGGCAGGTCGTCGAGCCGCAGGGCACCGTGCTCGGGCTGCTGCCGGACGCCGAGTTCGGCTTCGTCGAAGGCGAGCTCCGACCGTACGACGCGCTCCTGCTCTACACCGACGGCTTGGTGGAGGTGCCGGGCCGTGACCTTGCCGTCGGCATCGACAAGCTGCTCGGCGCGGCCGAGCGGCTGATCCCGCGCGGCTTCGACGGAGGCGCGCAGCGGCTCATGCAGGAAGCGGCTCCCAACGCCAGCGACGACCGCGCCATCGTGCTGCTCTGGCGCACCTAGCGCGGTAGGAGTCAGGCCTGGACGATGGTCCCGGCGGCCAGCAACGTCTCGATCGTGGCCGGGTCGACGCCCCAGTCGCGCAGCGTGTCGGACGTGTCGGCACCCGGCGGACGGGCCGGTTGACCGACTTCGCCAGGGGTTCGGGAGAACCGAGGCGCGACTCCTGGTTGCGGCACGCCGTCAACCGTGACGACGGTCTGCCGCGCTTCGATGTGCGGGTGGCCGGCAACCTCGCCGAGCCGAAGCACGGGCGCGACGCATGCGTCCACCCCGTCGAAGACCTCAGCCCACTCGTCTCGGGAGCGAGTCGCGAACACCGCTGCGAGCTGCTCGCGCATCCTCGGCCACTGCGGCAGGTCGTACTGCGGCGGTACGTCGTCGAGGCCGAGCATCCGCACGAGCTCGGCGAAGAACTGTGGCTCGAGCGCGCCGACCGCGACGTACTCATCGTCCGCGCAGCGGTACGTGTCGTAGAACGGAGCGCCGCCGTCGAGCAGGTTGCGGCCGCGCTCCTCGCGCAGCTGGCCCGCGCCCAGCTGGCTGTAGGCCATCGCGAGCAGGCTGGAGACACCGTCGACCATCGCGACGTCGACGACTTGGCCGCGACCGCTTGTCGCCCGCTCGACGAGCGCGGCCAGGATGCCGGTGACGCAGAACATGCCGCCGCCACCGAAGTCGGCGACCAGGTTGATCGGCGGCACTGGCTTTCGGCCCGGCTCGCCGATCATCGCGATCGCGCCGGCGACGGACGCGTAGCCGATGTCGTGGCCGGCCAGCCGTGCGAGCGGTCCGTCCTGCCCCCAACCGGTCATGCGGGCGTAGACCAGCCGTGGGTTGGCATCGAGACAGTCGACCGGGCCGAGCCCGAGCCGTTCGGCGACACCGGGTCGGAACGCTTCGACGAGCACGTCCGCCTGCCGGACCAGTCCGAGCACGAGGTCGGTCGCACCCGGCGCCGTCAGGTCCACGGCCACCGATCGCCGGCCGCGGGCGAGGACGTCGAAGCGGCCGAGCATCGCAGTCGTTCCGCCACCCGGTCGCTCCACCCGCAGCACTTCGGCGCCGAGGTCCGACAGGACCATCGCGGCGAACGGCGCCGGTCCGATCCCGGCCAGCTCCACCACCTTGATGCCGGCGAGCGGCCCGCGTTTCCCCGGACTCACCGGGTCACGGTAGCGGTCCGTCCCATGATGATCCGCGCGTGGTCGCGAGGGTCGAGCCAGCGCAGCAGCCTCAACAGCCTCGGCCTCGGCAGCGCGACGCAGCCGGCCGTCGGACTGTGATGAGTGACGTGCAAGAAGATTGCGCTGCCCCTGCCGGGGACCCGCGCGGTGTTGTAGGCGATCACCGCGGCGTCGTCGTACGACGGCTGCACGTGCAACGGCTCGGGGTCCCGCCCCGCCGAGTGCTTGGCGGTGTCGACCCACAGGTTGTAGCGCGGGCTTGAGGGATCGTCGTCCCAGTAGTCCGCGCGCGACGCGTGGCGCCAGGGATAGTGCACGCCGGGGTCCGCGTCGACGCCGAAGAAGAAGGAGAAGTGGTACGACCCGGTGGGCGCCTTGCCGTCGCCCTCGCGCTTGTCTCCCGGATGGGCGAAGCCGTTGCGCCCGATCCATGCCGGCCAAGGACCGGCGACCTGCTCCCAGCCGTGCGCGGTCTTCTCGAACGCCCGCACCGTCGCATGCACGGATCCGTAATGTGCGGTCGTCACCGAGATAACCTGCCGGGCGTTGTGCACGCCCTTGAGTCTCGTGACCAGCAGGCGATGCGGCACCCGATGTGTTGCTTGTGCCGGCCGAGCCGCGGGGGCGAAGCCGGCGGCCACCCCGGGCCCGGCGGTGCAGATCATCACGGCCGAGATGCCGGCGGCGGCGACCAAGCCGACCGCACTGGTACGCCGGATCATCGCGCTCCTACCCTCGAACCTGTGCAACGTCGGACGGTACGCCGCGATCCTGTGATCGGGCGGATCCGGGCGGTGTACCCGCGATGACGGCCCTCGCACCCCTGACGGTCGGCCGGTTCTTCACGACCTGGCGGTTCGACGGCTGGGTGGCGGCGGCGGTGCTCGTTCTGCTCGCCGGATATCTCGCCGGGGTACGCGCGGCACGGCGCCGCGGAGTGCCCTGGTCGCCGCTGCGCACGGTGTGGTTCGTCGGGCTCGGGTTGGTGGTGATCGTGATCGCGACGATGTCGTCGCTCTCGATCTACTCGCGGGTGTTGATGTGGCCGGCCGCTGTGCAGGTGAGCCTGCTGCTGACCATCGTGCCGGTCGGCCTGGGACTGGCCGATCCGTTCGGGTTGGTGAATGCCGCGCTGGCGCCGGCGGCCGCCGCACGTTTCCGGCGCGGACTCGCCAACCCGGTCTTCCGGCTGCTCACCTTTCCGGCGATCGCGCCGCTGCTCGCGGTGGCGACCCAGTTCGTCGTGTTCTTCACCGGCTACCTCGGTGCAGCCCAACGGCACGGCTGGGTGCTGCACCTGCTCGAGCTTCAGCTGGTCGTCACCGGATGCCTGTTCGTGCTGCCGTTGCTCGGTGTCGAAGTGCTGCCGGCATGGTGCACTCAGCCGCTACGAATGATGTTCGCCGGCATCGATGGGCTGCTCGACGCGATCCCCGGCATCGCGGTGATGACCAGCAGCACGCTGGTCGCGGGCGGTTACTACGGGACGGTTGCACGCAGCTGGGGTCCCAGTCGCAGCTGGGACCAGACCATCGCGGGCGGGTTGATGCTGACCGTCGCGGAGGTGGTTGCGGTGCCGTTCATCGCGATCCTGTTCCGAGCGTGGATCCGTGAGGACGCACGCCAGGCCGAGGACCTCGACCTTGCTCTCGACGTCGAGGACCTTCGCCAGCAAGCCGAAACCGCGCCGGGGGAGACGCCGCCCAACCGACCCTGGTGGGAGGTCGATCCGGGCCCGCTCGCGGACCGCGCCGCGCGCTACGGCTGGACGGACGAGCCGGAGGCCTGATCCGCCCACGCGACCACCGGGCCGTCCACGGCCACGGAGGCGAGTGCGCCACGCGACCAGTCGGAGCCGCCGCGCACGCGGACGACGAGGATCGGCGTCGCGGCCGCGCGCGGCTTGAGCCGGACGATCGCGTCGTGCCCGTAGAACTCGTGGTCGACGACCTCGCACGCATCTGGCCGATCGGCGGCGGCCGAGAGCAGGATCTGTTCCGGACGCACCATGACCGTCGCTGCGCTGCCCGCGTCGGCGGGCTGGGAGCCGGTGGTCAGCTCGAGCCGGCCGAGTGCGGTGATGACGTGGCGCTCGCCGTCGTACCGTCCGGCCAGCAGGTTGACCTCGCCGATGAAATGCGCGAGATCGGCATCCGCGGGCCGGTTGTAGACCGCGCGAGGGCTGTCGAGCTGGGCGATCACCCCGTCGCGGATGACCGCGACGCGATCAGACATCGACAGCGCCTCGTCCTGGTCGTGAGTGACGAGCAATGCGGTCGCGCCGGCCGTGCGAAGGATCGCCAGCACGTCGGTCCGCACGCTGGCCCGCAGCGAGAGGTCGAGGGAGGCGAACGGCTCGTCGAGCAGCACCAGCCGCGGCCGGACCGCTAGCGCTCGGGCGAGGGCAACTCGCTGCTGCTGCCCTCCCGAGAGCTGGTGCGGGAAGCTGCGGGCGCGGTCGGCAAGCCCGATCATCTCGAGCAGCTCGCGGACCCGTTGCTTGGACTCGGGCGTTCGGTCCAGGCCGAACCGCACGTTGCCGGCGACGGTGAGATGTGGGAACAGGTTGCCTTCCTGCGGGACGTAGCCGATCCGGCGCCGCTCGGGGGCGACGAAGTGCGTGGCGTCGTCCACGATCTCGTCGTCGATCGAGACGGACCCGGCCTGCGCCCGCTCGAATCCGCAGATGACCCGCAGCAGCGTGGTCTTGCCGCTGCCCGACGGCCCGAGGATCGACGTGATGGTGCCGGCCTCGACCGCAAGATCGACGCCGGTCAGCACCGGTTTCTGGCCGAACCCCTTGACCAGGCCGGACACCGCCAGGCTGCTCACTGCGTCCCACCGTTCACGTCGTCTGCTTCCGTCACAGACTACGGTCGAACCAACGGCCGAGAACGACGCTCGGCACCGCGGCAATACCCATCATCAGCAACGCGAACGGTGCGGCCTGGCTGTAGGAGAGGTTCGCCTGGTACGCCCAGAACTGCGTGGCCAGGGTCTGTACGCCGGTAGGGATCAGGATGAGCGTCGCGGTCAGCTCCGTCACGACGGACAGGAACACCAGGCAGAAGGCCGCCGCCAGCCCGGGCGCGAGCAGGGGCACGGTGACGCGCAGGAAGACCGCCACCCGGCCGCGGCCGAGCGATCGAGCAACGTCATCGAGTGCGGCCGGCGCTCGCAGCACCGATGCGCGAACAGCGACCAGCGCGAGCGGGAAGAACAGGATCGCGTAGGCGAGCACGAGCAGCTCGGGCGTCTGGTAGAGATGGCCGCCGGCGTATCGCTCGACGAAGTACGACACCGCGAGCGCGGTGACGACGCCCGGCATCGCGAGCACGATGAAGGTGCTGCGCTCGAGCAGCGTCGCGAGCCGGCTCGAGTGCCGAACGGACAGCAGGGCGACCGGGAGCGCCGCAAGGGTTGCGACCAGTCCGGCTGCCGCGGCGTACATCGCGGTGTGCGCCGTAGCGCTCGCGAGCGACACGCCGGCGATCATCGGCACTCCGCCTTCGACCATCCAGTAGACGGCTGCGCCGACCGGCACTCCGATCGCCAACCCGACCAGGGCGACGAACCCGGCGACGACGGGCACGGTCGCCCGGCCGAGCCGGTGCGGTGCCAGTCGTCGCGGTGCCTGCGCGCCGACCCTCGCCACCTGACCGCCGCGGTGGACCCGGCGTTCTCCCGCGACTACGGCGATGCTCAGGACGACCAGGACGAGTGACAGCGCGCAGGCTCCCGGCAGGTCGAACACGTGGAACTCGGTGAAGATCTCGGTGGTGAAGGTGCGGTAGCCGAGGATCTCGAATGCGCCGTACTCGGCGAGCAGCACGAGCGACACGAGCAGGCAGCCGCCGAGGATCGCGCCTCGCGCCTGGCCGATCGTGACCCGCCAGAAGGTCCGCAACCGGCCCACCCCGAGACTCCGCGACATCTCCTCCTGCGACGGGTCGGCGTTGCGCAGGCTTGCGGCCACCGGGAGATGAACCAGGGGATATACGGCGAGCGTCATCACCAGCACGGCGCCGTGGAAGCCCGAAACCTTTGCGGACAGGGAGTTCCAGCCGAAGCTGACGACGAAGTCCGGAATCGCGAGTGGTACGACGACGAGCACCGCCCACAGCCGGCGGAGTGGCAGGTTCGTGCGTTCGATGCACCACGCGGTCGCCGTACCGAGGACTGCGCACAGCGCAGTGACCACCACGGTCAGCCGGACGGTGTTCCAGAGCAGCTGCGCCGTGAGATCGCGCAGCAACAGGTGCCGCACTGCGGCAGCGCCCGAGTGGTCGGTGAGGATCAGCAGGAAGACCAACGGCAGGGCGAGGACTGCCGCGACCAGCAGGCTGAGCGCGAGGAGCGTTGGCGACGAGGACCGGCGGAGGTGGCGCAACCGGATCGACACTGCCGCGAGGTCCGGTGCGGTCGCTGCGCTCACAGCAGCTGGACCTGCTTGAGCAGTGCCACCGCGGCCCGCCCGTCGCCGAGCTGCTCGAGGTTGATCGGATTGGGCTGCAGCTGGTTGAACGGCGTCTCCGGCTGCGCGGTCGTGACGCCGGACGCGATCGGGTACTCGAAGCTGATGCTGTGCGCGATGATCTCTTGGCCGGCCTTGCTGGTGAGGTACGCGACGAAGCGCTGGGCCGCTGACTGATGCCGGCTCGACGCCAGGACCGCCGCGCCGGAGACATCGAGCACGTAGCCGGGGTCGCGGGGCGCGAGGTAGGCGATCTTCGAGTGGTTGCGCGACGCACCGACCTCGGCGTTGAGGCGGTACCAGTAGTACTGGTTGATCAGACCGAAAGCGACCTGGCCCCGGTTGACCTCGTCGGCGATGGTCTCGTTGTCGGGATACTCGTGGTTCGAGCCGGCGTTCGCCTTCAGGCCTTCGAGCCAGGTCTTGGTCCGCGCAGTGCCGTAGCGGCGCATCATCGAGGTCACGATCGGCTGGAAGTCGGTCTCTCCGGGGGCGATCGCAAGCTTGCCCTTGTACTGCGGATCCGCCATCGCCAGCGCCGTCTTCGGCAGCTGGGACGCCGAGATCAGCGAGGGGTTGTAGTCGAGCACGCTGACCCTGGCGGAGACGCCGACCCAGTCGCCGTTCGCGGAGTTGTACTGGCCGGGGGTGTGCGCGAGCGTCGACGCATCGACCTTCGCGAGCAGGTTGTGCTCCTGGAGAAACTGCAGCGCGGGCGTGTTCTCGGTGTAGATCACGTCAGCAGGTGAGTGCGAGCCCTCGGTCACAATCTCGTTGTCGAGAACGTCCTCGTCGTCGCTTCGCACGTTGACCTGGATGCCGGTCGCCTTCTCGAACCCCGCAACGAGGGCGTCCGTGGTCTGCTCGTGCTGGCCGTTGTACAGCGTGATGGATCCGTGCCGGCCGGAGGAACCGCTGCTCGACGAGCCGCAGCCGGCGGCGAGACCCAGGCTCGCCACGGTGAGTGCCGCGACCAGCAGCGATCGGATGGAGGGCCGCGTCATGAGGTGGCTCCGGGGCACAGCGCGTCGAGTCGCTTGCCGGCGGCGCGGACCGCTGCCTTGCTGGTTGCCGAGGCGTGCCGGGCGAACTCCTGCCGGAAGGCGCTGTCGAGGGCGCTGACGGCGCGCGCGAGCTGCGGGCTGGTGGGGTGAACCGCGGCCAGCGGACGGATCTGCGCTTCGGCGTAGCCGACCGGGTCGGCGTCGGGGTCGGGCCCGTTGCCGAGGATCCCGGCTACCAGCGTGCAGGTCGGGGGAGTGGGCACCGTCGTCGCCGAGCCACCAGCGGTGCCTGCCGATGAGCCCGAGCCACAGGCGCCGAGCCCGGCCGTGGCCAGCGCGAGCGCGGTGCCGATGAGCAGCCGGTGGGCGGGCCGGCCGCGCCCGAATCGCGGTATCACGAGCATCCTTGAGGGTGGGGAAGCGAGATGGTGAGGTTTGGCTTACCTAACCCCTGAGGGTAACGCCGGCCCGAACGAGCCGTCGACCCCGGGTCCCTCCGAGCCGATGGGATGGTGCGAGGTTTGTGCCGGTCCGGTGGTTTTCCCGTCACCGAACGCGGTAGGTCGAAGCGGAACTCGGGAGGTCGACATGGGCGGTGGTCTGCGCGACCGTCTGCGCGGTCGTGTGCCCGGCGGTGCGCCTGGGCCGGGTCCGCGTGGCATTGCCGCCGCCGCCGTCACGATGGCGATCGCCGTGACCGGTTGCGCGGCCGCGCCGCAGGTCGCTGCGCACAAGACGACCACGGTGACCAACCCCACCGGCACACAGCCGGTTGCTGTGGAGTCGCGCGCCGGCGGTGGTTCGGCCGACGCAGGGAGTGCGTGTACGCCGAAGCACTTCCGCTTGCTGCCGATCTCGGTGGCCGCGCGCAAAGCGCGGCATCTGGTCGGGCGGATGACGCTGAAGCAAGAGGTGGACCTCATGCACGGCGTCGGCTACGGCTCGCCGGCCGGCACAGTCGGTGCCACCGCACCCATTCCCGGGTTGAAGATCCCCGCTCTGAACCAGGAGGACGGGCCCGGGGGGATCGGCGACGGCGACCAGGGTGTCACCCAGCTGCCCGCGCCGATCGCGCTGGCGGCGACGTTCGATCCCGCCGCCGCGCGGTGCTACGGCCAGGTGATCGGGACGGAGGCGCGCGGCAAGGGCATCAACCTGGTCTACGGGCCGACGGTGAACCTCGTGCGGGTCCCGCAGTGGGGCCGCGCCTTCGAGAGCTTCGGTGAGGACCCGGTGCTCTCGGGGCTGATCGGGCGGTCCGTGATCGACGGCATCCAGCGCAGCGGTGTCATGGCGCAGGCCAAGCACTTCGCGGTCTACAACCAGGAAGCGAAGCGCAACACGCCGGCTGATGACGCGATCGTGGCGCAACGCACGTTGCAGGAGGTCTACCTCAAGATGTGGCGGCTGCTCCTCAAGGCAGACCCGTCCTCGGTGATGTGTTCGTACTCGACGATCAACGGGACTGCCGCGTGCCAGAACAAGTCGCTGCTGACCGGATTCCTCCGTCACCAGATCGGCTACCAGGGTTTCATCGGATCCGACTACGGAGCGACGCACTCGACGGTTCGGTCGGTCAAGGCGGGACTCGAGCAGGAACAACCGGAGACGACGTATTTCGCGTCGCGACTGGTGCATGACGTGCGCGACGGCACCGTCGCTCGCCGGCTGGTCGACGACGCGGCGACCCGCATCCTCACGCAGATGTACCGCTTCCGGATGTTCACCGACGACCCGAAGCCCGACGCCGGTCGCGTCGTCACCGATGCAGCGCACGCGAAGGTGGCGCGACGGGTTGCGGAGGAGAGCGCCGTCCTGCTCAAGAACGCGGGCGGCACCCTGCCGTTGGCCGGCACCGGCAGCATCGCCGTCATCGGGCCGGCCGCCGGCACCGACACCGTCTCGGTAGGGGACGGAAGTGCGACCGTCGCCTCACCGGGAACGGTGACGCCGCTCGCCGGGATCCGGGCGAAGGCGCCGAGCGGGACGACCGTCAGCTACACAGCCGGGCTGCCGGCGGACGGCGACCTGACCGCGATTCCGGCTGCCGACCTCTCGCCCGCGTTCCCGTCGGGCGGCACCACGGGGAAGTTCAGCGCAACCCTCACCGCTCCCACGACCGGCACCTACATCCTCGGTTACACCGCGGCCACCGTGTACAAGGGCGTGACGCTGACCGTCGACGGAAAGCGGCTGGTCGACAACCCGGGTACGCCGCCGGTGTCGACCTATACAACCGCTGTGCACTTCACGGCCGGCGGCACGCATCACCTCACGATCTCGGGTCCAGCCGGGGCACTGACCTGGGCGACACCCGATGTGGTGAGCCCGGACATCAGCGCTGCTGTATCGGCCGCCGCCTCGGCATCGACTGCGGTGGTGGTCGTCGGCGACGGCCAGGAGTCGGAAGCAGCCGAACGCGCGTCACTCGATCTCCCGTCCGCGCAGAACCAACTGGTACGAGCGGTTGCGGCCGCGAACCCGCGGACGGTGGTCGTGGTCGAAGCCGGCGCGGCCGTCGCGATGCCGTGGCTGGCGAAGGTTCGCGCGGTGCTCGACCAGTGGGACGCCGGACAGACCGATGGGGCTTCGCTTGCCGCAGTGCTGTTCGGGGCGGTCGACCCGTCCGGCCATCTGCCCGTGACCTTCCCCATCTCCCTGTCGACGACGCCGGTTGCTTCGCCGGCGCGCTACCCCGGTGTCCACGGAAAGGTGCACTACACGGAGGGTCGCAACATCGGCTACCGCTGGTGGCTCGACACTCACCACACACCACTCTTCCCGTTCGGCTACGGGCTGTCGTACACCCGTTTCCACTACGGCACGCCGAAGGTCAGCGTCCACGAAGCGACCGGCCATCCCGTCGTGACGGTGCGCGAGCGGGTGCGCAACATCGGTTCGGTGGCCGGTGCGGATGTCGCCCAGCTCTACCTCGCTTTCCCGGCCGCGGCGCACGAGCCGGACCGCCAGCTCGCGGCGTTTCACCGCGTGAGCCTCGCTCCCGGCCACAGCGCGACGCTTACCTTTCACCTGCACGGGGTCTCCCTCGCGTACTACTCGGGAGACGGCTGGCGGATCGCGACCGGACGGTTCGGGGTGTACGTCGGCGACTCTGCGGCTCGAGCCGAGCTCTCGGCGCGAGCCGGCTTCCGGATCACTCGCGGCGGACGGCTGTCCTAGCCGCCGCTGGCGTACATCAGCGAGCCGGGCGTCGTGAGCAGCTCGCCGGACTCCAGCCAGGTCTTCAGGCCGGAGAGGATCATCGGCCAACCGCCGTAGAGCTGGTCGTTGGCGCCTTCCCGCAGCTGGTCGTGCGTCACCACGAGCTTGCACGAGTCGGCGACCGGCTCGATCTCCCACGTGACCCGGCTGGCGCCTTCTGCCTTCACCTCGTCGCTCCACAGCGCGGTCATGGTGTGCACCAGACGGCGTGGTGGGTCGACCTCGAGCACCTCGCCTTCGCCGAGCGGGCCGGCGGCTCGAGCCGCTCCCATCTCGACGCGGGAACCGACCGTCCAGTCGGACACCACAGCGGCTCCGAAGGTGTACTTGGCCCTGATCTCAGGGTCGGTGATCGCCTCCCAGAGCCGCTCGGGCGTCGTACGGATGTAGATCTCGTAAACCTTCTCCACGGTCTTCTCCAGTTCGGTTTTGAGGTCGCTCAACGTGCTGACCCACGGCTCGGAGTACTTGCTGACCCAGCGGTCGTGGACGAGCCGGATCGGCACCGGGTTGAGGAAGTGCAGCTTTTCCCGGCCCCGGCGCCTGGTGACGACGAGCCCGGCCGCCTCGAGCTGGCGAAGGTGCTTCATCACCCCGAAACGGGTCATCGCAAAGCGCGCCTCGAGCTCGCCGAGGGTCTGCCCGTCACGCCGGAACAGCTCGTCGAGCAGGCTGCGGCGGGTCGGGTCCGCAAGCGCCTTGAAGACCTCGTCGTCCACGCCGTAACCATAAGTGACCATATGGTCACGTGTCAACGAGGTGTGACCGACCTCGCTAGCGTCCACTGCCATGTGGGCGGCCGGGCCGGCGACGGCGTTCCTCGGGGCGGCCGGCATCCTCGCGGGCATCTGCAGCTCCTCGGGCGCGATCGGCTCGCTGGTGTCCTATCCGGCCCTCCTGGCGGTCGGGATCGCGCCGCTGCCCGCCAACGTGACGAACGCCGTCGCCGTGACCGGCACTGCGTTCGGAGCGGCCGCCAGGTCCCGGCCCGAGCTGCGCGGCAGCGGGCCGCGCCTGCTCGAGTGGGGTGCGGTGACTGCCGCGGGTGGCGCGGCCGGTGCGACCTTGCTGCTGCTCACCCCACGAGGGTCGTTCCGCTGGATCGTGCCGTTCCTGGTAGCGGCCGGCGCGCTGGCGTTGTTCTTCCAGCCGCACATCTACGCCTGGCGGCAGCGGCGCGAGTACGGCGACCACCTGCGGATCGTGCCGATCGGGTTGTTCGCCTTCGCGTTCTATGAGGGCTACTTCGGCGCCGCGTCCGGCGTGATGACGCTGGCCTTGCTGATGATCACCGTCGAGACCCAGCTCGCGCGCGCCAATGCCTTGAAGAACGTGCTGCTCGGGGTGGCCGACGTCGTCGCATCGATCGCGTTCATCATCTTCGGCCCTGTGCACTGGGCGGCCGCGATCCCGCTCGGAATCGGCTTTCTGCTCGGCGGCATGGTGGGTCCGTCGGTCGCGCGACGCGTGCCGGCGCGGGTCTTGCGGCTCACGATCTCGACCGCCGGGCTCTGCCTCGCCGGTTGGCTGCTCTCCGAGGCGATCCGCGGCTGACGTTCGGCGCCGACAAGCGCGCGGCGTTCGCGCCGCACGCTTGTTGCCTACTTGGTGATCTTCGCGTGCGGCGGTACGGCGAACAGTGCTCGAGGCGGCGTGGCGCTGTAGCCCGTGATCTCGAACTTTGCGTTGTCCGAGGCCACCTTCACGTAGCCCAGCAATCCCTGCGAGGTGGAGCAGATCGTGCTTCTGCCCGGCACGCCACCGGCGACGAAGTCGACGCAGTTCATCGAGAAGCCGTTCACGGTCTTGGTGGAGGACGTGACGTGATCGCCGGCGAACCCGGCCGCAAGCGAGAAGTCACGAAGGAAGCCCACCCAATGCGCCGGGGTGTAGATGTCGAAGAGCTGCTGCTCCGCCTTTTCCTTGATGCTGCCGAGCTTCTGGCAGGTGGGCCGGGCGCGGGATCGCTTCACCGCGACCGTGCATTCGAAGACACCGCGCGCGTCGACCAGGTATTCGGTCATCGACCTCGCTCCGGACGGCGTGTCGGTGAACACCAACCCGTTCGGCGGCTGAACGGCGTACGTGATCGTCGCTGGCGACGATCCGGTCGTCACGTACGTCGCACGGAACGGCTTGGCCGGGCTCGACTGCAGCTGCTGGGTGAACGACGAGACCGTCGCCTTGTTGTGCTCGATGTCACCGTGGATCGTCTTGACCGCCTTCACGGCGGCGCAGCCGCTCAGGGCGAGAGCTGGGACGAGGACGGCCGCTGCCAGGCGCGTGGTGCGAGCAGCCGCACTCATCGCAGCCTCCCCACACGCGGCGAGCCCAGGAACTCGCGTGCGAGCAGGATATGCCGCTGCGTCAGGCTTATCGTCGCGTTGTGAGCGGTCCGGACGGCTTTCATCGTCGCCTTCATCATGTTGGCCACCACGAGCTGTCGGCGGACACGGCCCAGACGTCCGGTATGACCCGGGTCGAGGCATTGTCCGGATCTACCGTCGGCTCGAGCGCACTCTGGATGGGACAGACGCATGTCGCTCCGGACACCCGGTCGGCCAACCATCATCACGGCGAGTCGGAGACCGGCATCTACGTGGTCAGTGGCCGGCCGGTCTTCGTCTTTCTCGACGGTGGCGTCGAGCGACGGCTGCAGGCCGGACCCGGCGACTACGTCTACGTGCCGCCGTGGGTGCCGCACCGCGAGGAGAATCCGGACCCCGATTCCGAGGCCGTGGTGGTGATCGCTCGTACCACTCAGGAGGCGATCGTCATCAATGTCGAGAATCTGCACTGGCTCGGGCCGCCAGCCTCTGTCTGACGCCGAGCCCGCACCACTAGGGTTCGTCCATGCGAGTGGTCGTGCTCGGTGCCGGTTTCGGCGGCCTCGAGTTGACGACCTTGTTGTCCGAGGAGTTCGGCGACGCGCTCGATCTCGTGCTGATCGACAAGTCCGACGGCTTTGTGTTCGGCTTCTCCAAGCTGGATGTCATGTTCGGCCGCGCGTCGGCCGAGCAGGTTCTGCATCGGTACGCCGACCTCGTGAAGCCAGGAGTGCGCTTCGTACGGTCGACGATCAGGGCCATCGACCCGGTCGCGAAACAGGTGACGACCGACGAGGGCGATTTCGATGCCGACATCGTGGTGATCGCCTTGGGTGCCGACCTGCACCCGGCCGCGACGCCCGGGTTGCTCGAGGGCGGGCACGAGTTCTACACCGTGGCCGGTGCGTTCGCACTGCGGGAGGTGCTCGAGGAGTTCGAGGGCGGTCACGTCATGATCGGCGTCACCTCGACGCCGTTCAAGTGCCCGCCGGCGCCGAGTGAGACGGCGCTTCTCGTGAACGACCTGCTGAATCTTCGGGGCATCCGGTCGTCCTCGCGCGTGTCGCTGGTGATGCCGCTCGGGGTCCCGATCCCGCCTTCACCCGCGGCGTCGGAGGCATTGCTCACGACCTTTGCCGAACGTGGGATCGACTGGCATCCGAGCAAGCTGGTGCGCGGTCTGGAGCCGGATCGAAAAGTGGCGTACTTCGACGGCGGCGACGAGATGGACTACGACCTGTTCCTCGGCGTGCCCGTGCATCGTGCGCCGGCCGTCGTACTGTCCTCGGGTCTCGCCGAGGACGGCTGGATTCCGGTCGACCCCCTGACCCTGCAAACGCGGTATCCCGATGTGTACGCGGTCGGCGACGTGACGAGCATCGGCACCCCGAAAGCCGGTGTCTTCGCCGAAGGGCAGGCCCGAGTGGTGGCCGCGGCGATTGCGGCCCGGCTGCGGGGTGAGGCGTCGCCCGCCACGTACGACGGCCGCGGGATCTGCTACCTCGAGTTCGGCCACGACGCGGTGGCGAAGGTCGATGTCACCTTCCGCCGAGGAGAGACGCCGGTAGGAGCACTCGAAGGCCCGTCGGCAGGGTTGGTTCGGGACAAGCAGGAGTTCGCGTCGACCCGGATCGCGCGCTGGTTCACCCCGGCGCGGTGACCGGTTGACGCGATGACGGCTGCGGCCCGAACGACCAGGGACGTCCCTTGTGGCCCAATGGTCGCGTATCGCCCCTTTTGGCACCAGCGGACCGAACGCCGGAATCAAGATTTTTCCGGTTTTCGAGGGTTAGATCCGTGGGTGGCGGGTACCGGTGGCCCTCGATGAGGTGCGCGCGACCGAGTTTCACGCGACCGGTTCGCACGTCGGCGGCCGGCTGCGCCTTGGCCGCGCTCGCCGCGTTCACCGTGCTCGCATCGGCGCTGGTTCCGGTTCAGCCCGGGGCGGCGCTCTCACGTCCTGCGGTCGCCGCCGCACGCACCGGTCACCAGCTGGTTCGGGTGATGACCTACAACATCCTCGAGCTCAGCGCCGATGGCCACCACGAAGGCTCGGGTGTGGTCGCGCCGTGGTCGGAGCGCAAGCCTGCCGCCGCCGCCCTGATCCGGCGCGCCGACCCGGATGTCATCGCGATCCAGGAAGGCTGCGACTGGGTCGGGCGGCCGCGGGGCAAGCGCCAGGTCGACTCGCTGCGGGCAGCCCTCGGCGGGGTCTATGCCCTCGCTCACACCGAGCGCTCCCCGAACCTGCCGCACTACTTCCGCACCGGCGTCTACATCCTCTACAAGAAGGCCGAGTACCGCGCCTACGGCCACTCGTGGCACTGGGCGCTCGGCAACCGGCGCTGGGCCGCCTACCAGCTGCTCGAGAACCGCCGTACCCATGCGCGGTTCCTGTTCGTCTCGACCCATCTCCTCGTCGGCAACGGCGCGCCGAACGACCGGCGACGCGAGCAGGAGACCAAGACGCTGCTGCACAAGGCCGGCCGGTTCGCGCGCGCCCATCACGTCCCGGTGATCTACGCCGGTGACTTCAACAGCGACTCGGACGGCCACCATGCGTTCAACGGCCCGGCGATCGCCATGCGCCAGGCCGACTTCACGAACGCGTTGAAGGTGGCGAAGTCCCGCACGCGGGCCAGCTACAACTCTGCAAACCAGTACGAGCGTCGTCCGCCCCGCGCCGGCGACGACATCGACTACGTGTTCGCGTCCCGGCGGGTCACGGTCAAGTCGTGGCGGCTCGTGATGAGGCTCGCCCACGGTCACCTGGTCGGAGTAATCCCGTCCGACCACAACCCCGTGCTGGCCACGCTCTCGGTCCCCTACTGAGCGGCCTGGCGAGCGGATCCCGACGGACGGCCCTGCCCGGATAAGCCGGATTACCCGTCACGATGGGCCGGATGGTCGATCGATCGATGCCCGGGCGAATCCGACCAAATGGGTGTGACGGCGAGGAAAACGCGGCTGGCGACGGTAAGCGTTGCGGGCATCGTCGCCGCATGCTGCCTTTCGGCGCCCGGTTTCGCGTCCGCTGCCGGTCCCAACAAGATGACCACGCCGCGCGGCATCCACGTGGTGAACATCTCCTCGTCCTCGTTCACCGTCGCGCTGAAGCCGACCACGGGTGCGAGTCACTACCGGGTCTACGCCTCGACCACGAAGAGCGACCTGAACGTCCTGCGGGTCAAGTCGGCGCACCGGTCGGCGCTGGCGTCCAACCCGGTGGTCACGGTGCACGGCCTGCCCTACGCGGCGCAGCCGTATTACTACCGGCTCGAGGCAATCAACGGTTCCCACCATCGTTGGTCGCCACTGATCGGTTCGGTCGGCCTGCGCCCCGCAACCCCGAACGAGATCGCGGTCTCGACGAACGGTGCGGCGAACTCGCTGACCTGGCAGAGCGGGCCGGCGACCGGCTACGAGATCCAGGCCGCCACGACCACGTCGATGACCGACCCGACCGTCTTCACGACGGTCGGCACGGACACGCTGTTCACGCCGTACGGCTTGACGCCGGGTGCCTACTACTTCACCGTCCGTGCGCTCAACGGCACGACCCCGTCGACGCCCACCAGCCCGATCCCGATGACGGTCACGGGATCGCAGGCGCCGGTCAGCGTCATGACGTACAACCTGATCGAGGCGTACTACGACGGACGCAAGGAAGGCAGCGGTCACGTCGCCCCGTGGTCCGAGCGCGTCAACGGCGTCGTGAAGCTGATCAAGCAGGTCAACCCTGACGTGATCAGCATCCAGGAGGCGGCGGCCTGGGTGGACGGCGTCAAGGGTCCGCGTCAGGTCGACTCGCTCGTCCAGCACCTCGGCGGCGAGTACTCCCTCGCGTACACCGAGGTCCCGCCGACCCAGAAGGGCTACTTCAGAACCGGCGTCTACATCCTCTACAAGAACTCGACCATGCAGGCAGTCGGCGACGGCAACCACTGGGCCATCGGCAACGACCGCTGGGCGGCCTACCAGGTGCTGCAGAACACGAGCACCGGCGCGCAGTTCCTGATGGTTGCCCCGCACCTCGAGGTGGGCACCGGCCGCTCCTACGACGAGAACCGCAAGGCCGAGACCGAGAGCATGGTCGCGCAGGCGGAGGCCTACGACGCCGACCTCGGCCTGCCGATCGTGTACGCCGGCGACTTCAACAGCGACACCGACAAGTACCACACGTTCGACGGCCCGAGTGAGGTCATGCGCGCGGACCACATCGACGACGCGTTCGACGTCGCGCAGAGCCGGACGAACGCGAAGTACAACAGCTCGAACGGCTACTTCCGCAAGCCGCCGGCGTTCGGCTACCACATCGACTACGTGTTCGCCAGCCCCGGCATCGCGGTGCAGTCCTGGAAACTGGTCATCGACCTCACCCACGGCGAGTTCAAAGGTGTGATCCCCTCGGACCACAACCCGATCGTCGCCGACCTGCAGATCCCGTACTAGACCGCACGCCGGCCCGACCCGCAGCAGCTCTGCGGGCTTTCCCGTCGCCCCCGCACGACGGACACTTGTGCTCATGCTCGGCGTACGGCTGGTTGGCAGCTTCGCGATCACGCGCGACGGCGAGCCGCTCGGCCAGATCGACCTCGGCAGCCGCAAGGCCCGAGCGCTGCTCAAGCTGCTAGCCGTCGACCGAGACCGCGTGGTGACCGTCGACCGGATCGTGGAGGTTGTGTGGGCCGGCCGGCCGCCGGCCCAGCCGCAGGCCAGTGTCGCCACGCTGGTGAGCCGGTTGCGCCGGACCCTGGGCGCCGACGTGATCGAGGGCGGGCGGGACGGCTACCGGCTCGGCGGTGCGCCCGCGGTGCGCGTGGATCTGGATGATGCGGCGCACTGGGTGGAGGAGTCGGCCCGGCGGCTGGCGAGCGACGAGCCGGGGCTTGCGGCGGCTGCAGCGACCCGCGCGCGGGACCTCTTGCAGGCGGGACAGGCGCTTGCGGACGAAGCCGATGCGGAGTGGGCGGAGCCCGCGCGCGTCCAGCTGCACGCACTCGCCGGCCGCGCCCGGCAGACGCTGGCCGACGCCGCGCTCGCGACCGGCGAGCATGACCTGGCGATCATGGTCGCCCGCGAGGCGGTCGAAGCCGACCCTTACGACGAGCGCGCACGGCGATCCCTGATGCGGGGCTACCTGTCGACCGGAGAGGGCGGCCGGGCGCTGGCGACGTACGCCGAGCTGCGCGAGCTGCTCGCCACCGAGCTCGGCTCCGATCCGTCCGGCGAGACGCGTGAGCTGCACTTGGCCGCACTGCAGGCCGCCGACGAGGGGCAGGCGGTCTCGAGTGCTGCAGCGCCGCCGAGTGCATCGCGGCTGCCCGAGTGGTCGCCGAGTGAGACCCTGGGTCTGGTCGGCCGGGCGGCGCCGCTGCGCCGGCTCCGTGCGGACTGGAACGTCGCCGCCGCCGGAACTCCGAAGCTGGTCCTGGTCGTCGGCGAGGCCGGTATCGGCAAGACCAGCCTGGTCGACGAGCTCGCGCGAATCGCGGCAAGTACCGGCGGCACCGTCCTTGCTGCTCGCTGCTACGCAACCGAGAGCTCGTTGTTCCTCCAGCCGTTCGTCGAGGCGCTCGGCGCGGCCATCCGCGCCATGCCGCCCGCGCGGTTGCTCGAGCTCAGCGCCAACCACGCGCCGGCGCTGTCACGGCTGATCCCCGATGCGGCGGTCGTGCTGGGGCCGCCGCCGGCGCATCAGGACAACGCCGATGTTGAACGCCGCCGCGCATTCGAAGCCGTGGCCGCGATGGTGCGCGGGCTGGCCGACCGCGGACCGCTGCTGGTCAGCTTGGACGATCTGCAGAACGCGGGGCGCTCCACGATCGAGCTGCTCCACTACCTTGCACGCCACACGCCGCGCAGCCGCGTCCTCGTCGTCGCCACGGTGCGGGTGGAAGAGGCAGACGCGGTTCTGCCGCCGCTCGGCGCGGTCGCGGAACGCATCGACGTCGAACCGCTCACACCTGATGCGGTGGCGAGCCTCGCGAGTGAAGCCGGCCTCGCCGGTCAGGCCGCGGAGATCCACCGGCGTACCAACGGGCATGCGTTCTACGTCGTGGAGATCCTGCGGGCGCTGGCCGCGGGTGACAGTGGCATTCCCGACTCCCTCGAAGCGGCAGTGGTGGACAGAGTGCGCCGCGGCGGTCGCGATATCGAGGAGTTGTTACGCGCCGCTGCCGTACTGGGCGTGTCCTTCGACACGCCCACCGTGGCAGGCCTGCTCGACCGGCCGCTCAGCGCAGTGCTCAGTGACTGCGAGGCCGCCCTCGACGCCAGGCTGCTCACCGTCGCCGGCCGCGACTGGGAGTTCGCCAACGACCTGATCCGCGACGTGCTCTACGCAACGACCCCCGAACCGGTTCGTGATGCGTATCACCGGCGGGCCGCGGATCTGCTCACCGCACGCCCCGAGGCAGTCGCGTCACACGCGAGTGCGGTTGCGGACTGGTCGCGGGCGGCGCGGGCGTGGCTCGTGACCGCCGAGGAGGCACTTCGACGGGGTGCCGCAGCCGACGCGATTGCCCTCCTCGACCGGTGCCTGGACGCCGCCGGAGCGGCGGGCGAGCTCGATGTGACCGCGCGGGCCAGGCTGAGCCGCGCCAAGGCGCTGGCGGCCGAGGCCGACTTCGCCGCGGCGATCACGGATATCGAGGAAGCGGTGCGGATCGCGCGAGAGGTCGGAGACCAACGGCTAGAGGCGGTAGCGCTGCGCGCACTGGGCGGCGAGGTGCCGACCGCACTGGGCCGGCCGGTGCCGGAATGCCTCGGCCACCTGGAGCGCGGGCTGCGGCTCGCGGCCGGGCTCTCCGACCGCGTCATGGAGGCGGACCTCCGCGCCTGGATGGCGGTGCTCGCCGCGAACGATCTCCGGTTCGCGGACTCGGTCGAGCACGGGATGCTCGCCGTAGCCGCGGGCCGCGCGTCGGGCGATGACGAGGCGCTCGCCGCCGCGCTCGACGGCCGCAAGACATCGCTGGCCTACATCGGCGAGGTCGAGGAGCTGAGCGATGTGCTGGCCGAGCTCGAGCCGATCCTGCGCCGGCGTGGCGACGTGTTGCGGCTGAGCTGGACCGTGTTCGAGTCCGCCTTTCCGGCGGTCGCGGCCGCGGACTGGGACACCGCGCGGGCGCGGATCGAGGCGGCACTGGAGATCACCGAGCGTGGTGGCCTGCCGGCGTACGCCGCCTGGCACCTCGCCCACCTCGGCTGGCTGAGCCGGCTCATCGGTGACGAGCAGTCGGCGCTCGAGCTCGGGCGTACCGCGATGGAGCGTGCGCGCGATGCCCCGCACGTGTGGGTGCTGGCGTCCTCGGGAGCGCTGCTCGGCGCGACCTTGCTGGAGGCGGGTGCCGTCGAGTCGGCCATCGAGGTCCTCGAGGTCGCGCAGGCGGCGGCCCAGCAGGACGGCGCGGCGGCGTACCTGTTGCGCGCATCGGCTCCGCTCGCCGAGGCGACGGGCTCACGACTCGTGCTCGAGCAAGCCGACACCCTGATCCGCCGGGTGACCGCCCCGCCCGGCAGTGCGTTCCTCGCCGGGGACGCCTGCTACCTCGCGGTGGCTCGCGCCTGGCTCGATCACGAAGAGCCGCAGCGTGCCCGCGACGTGCTCACCCCGCTGCTCGCCGCGGCCGAGCGCGTGCCGTGGGTTGCGACGGTTGCGGAGGCGTCGCTCGTTGCGGGTCGTGCGGCTGCGCGACTCGGGCGGGTGAAGGAGGCCGGCCAGTTGTTGCAGCGGGCCCGCGACCTGGGTGAGCGGCACGGCTTGCCGCGCGTGGTGGATCGGGCCACCACCGAGCTCGGAGCCGTCGCCGGCTGAGACCGGACGCTCCTACAACAGCTCGGCGATCTTCGCGGCGGCTCGAGCCGCGCCGTCCGTCTCGACCGGACGGTACGACGGCGCGCTGCCGATCTCGTCAGCGATCGCGGCCGCGAGCCGGTCCGGTGTCGCGTCGTCGTACTCGATGCAGGTGCCGGCTCCGTAGCGGTCCAGGCGTTGCCGGACGTGGAAGTTCTGCTCGAAGTGGTTGCGCAGCGGCACGTACACGAACGGCCGCCGGTGGGTGGTCAGCTCCATCGCCGTGGTGAGCCCGCCTTGCACGATTGCGAGGTCGCACACCGCGAGGTGTCGGTACAGGTCGTGGACGTAGGAGTGCACCTCCAGGCCAGGACTGCTCGGTAGCGACGACGGATCGATCCTGGGTCCTGCCACGACCACCATGCGCAACGCAGGTACGGCGCGCTTGGCGTCGGGGAAGGCGGCGATCGCTCGGCGGAGCAGGTGGCTGCCGACGCCCGAGCCGCCGACCGTCACGATGCAAACGAGCTCGTCAGGTCGGTATCCGAGTGAAGCGCGCACCGCCGCTGTGTCGGCCACGTCGGCAGGGTCGTACCCGGTGACGTAACCCACGAAGTCGAAGTGCTGCTCGGTCCATTCGCGGATGCCGGGCAGCGCCGGTCCCAACGCGTCGGGCACGATGTCGTCCGCGTTGCCGACGAACAGCGCCCGGTCCCGCAACCGTGGGAAGCGTTGGATCTGCTCGACCATCTCGGCGTTGTAGTCGGCGGTGAGAAACGCCTCGCGTTCGCCGCCGTCCGGCATCGGGAGCCAACCGACGAAGTCGGTGAGCCAGACATAGGGCGCACGCTTCAGGTCAGGGTTCTCGTGCAGGAAGTAGTCGAGCTCCCACGCCTCGTCGCCGATCCACGCGTCGTACTGCTCGTCTTCGACGAGGTCCGAGAAGACCATGAAGTTGTTGACCATGATCTCGTCCATGCGCCGCAGGGCTTGGAACGCATGCAGGTCATGCTCCGCGGACTCCGACTCGAAGTGGCCGGACTCGCTGGCAAGGTACGCCGACGCCGGGTGAACGTGCTCACCTCGGCGTTCGAGCAGCTCGGTCAGCGGATGCTGGGCGAGCCAGTGCACCTCGACGTCAGGGTGCAGCCGGCGCAGCTCGTCGGCGATGGCGACGTCGCGGCGGGAGTGGCCGAGGCCGATCGGCGAGGACAGCATGAGCACCCGTCGTTCGCGGGTCATCGGCCTGGTCCACAGTCGTGGGCTGGTCGGTGGTGGCGCGATGCTCCGCACGAAGTCGCGAATCAAGTGGTTGACGATGACCGGTTCTCGAACCTGAGGGAGGTGCCCGACTCCCTCGAGCGTCACCAGCCGGCCTCCGGTGAGCTCGGCGAGACGCTCGCTGCGCGCCAGCGGCTGGCACCTGTCGGCGAGCCCGTGGATCGCCAGCACCGGGCAGTCGACCTGCCGGATGATCGCTTCGGTCTGCTCGGCCGAGTCCGATCCGGGCCACGCGCTGTCGTGCAGGATCATCGTTTCGGGGCCGATGCCCATCGCCCACTCGATGCAGTCCTCCAGCTGCTTCGTCGAGTGCGGTTCGCTCAGCAGCTCGCCGAAGAAGAACTCGGCGTAACCGGGCCAGTCGCGCAGCCAGTAGTGGCGGTTGGACTTCTGCCATCCTTCGTACACCTCGAGCTCGGCGTCGAAGTCGGTCTCAGCCCGGTAGTCGAAAGGCTGGGTGAGGAACGGGGCCCAGGTGGCGATGCTCACGATTCCGGCCACCCGGTCGGGATGCTGAACTGCGGTGAGGATCGACCGCCAGCCCGAGCTACACAGCCCCACCAGCACTGCCTTCTCGATCCCTATCGCGTCCATGACGGCGATCGTGTCCGCCACGAACTCGTGGTTGTTGAAGCTGGACGCCTCGGTGGGCCGGTCGGATCTGCCGTTGCCCCGTGGATCGATGGTGACGACGAGATGGTTGCGGGCCAGGTACGGCACCTGCGCTTTCCATGCCCGTGACTCGACGATGCCGTCGATCGGCGTGAACACGATTGCCGGGAGCCCGGCGCCGAAGACCTCGTAGCCGACCTTGATCCCGTCCCGCTCGATGAAGTCCTCGATGTCCGGGTATCTCGCTCGCATCGCGCTCACCTCCCCGGCGCCGCTGCCGGCGTCTCGGATCACCCTTGCCGACCTCATTGCAGCGGCATTGCAACCGAAGTGCAATGCCGCCCTCGACGATCGGTGCCGCCAACGAGGCCATCGATTCAAGGAGGCAGGACATGGCGATCGACGAGGCAAAGCTGCACGAGTTCCTCGGGCGGTTCGTGACCGATCTGGGCGCCACGGCGGCGGCCGGCAACGTCGTCATCGGGCATCGGCTCGGGCTCTACCAGGAGCTGGCCGCCGGGCCGGCAACCGCGGACGAGCTGGCTCGGCGTACCGGCTGCAACCCGCGCTACATCGGTGAGTGGCTGCGCGGCCAGGCCGCCGGCGGCTACGTGGAGTACGACGCCGAGGGGGACGTGTACTCGATGACCGAGGAGCAGGCGTTCGCGCTCGCGAACCCCGACGGCGCGGTCTATGCACCCGGCGCGTTCGTTCTCGCGCTCGGGACATTGAAGGCGAACGAGCGGATCGCGGCCGCCTTCAAGACCGGTGACGGCGTCGGCTGGCACGAGCACGACGAGGACGTGTTCGTCGGCTGCGAGCAGTTCTTCCGACCCGGCTACATCGCCAACCTCGTGCCGTCGTGGATTCCCGCGCTCGACGGCGTTCACGAGAAGCTGTCCGCTGGCGCGCGGGTGGCGGATCTCGGCTGCGGGCTCGGGGCATCCACGGTCCTGCTCGCGGAGGCCTATCCGGCGTCGAGCCTCACCGGCTCGGACTACCACGAGCGCTCGATCGAGCTGGCTCGCAAGCGCGCCGCGGACGCGGGCGTCGCCGACCGCGTTCAGTTCGAGGTCGCGACGGCGTCGACCTTCGGTGGATCCGGCTACGACCTGGTGGCAACCTTCGACTGCCTGCACGACATGGGCGACCCGCTCGCGGCCGCTAAGCACGTGCGCGAGGCGATTGCCCCGGACGGCACCTGGCTGGTGGTCGAGCCGTTCGCGACCGACACGATCAGCGGCAACCTCAACCCGGTGGGTCGGGTCTACTACAACTTCTCGACCCAGCTCTGCGTGCCGAATGCGCTCTCGCAGAACGGCGGGTACGCGCTCGGTGCGCAAGCGGGCGAGGCGGCGATCCGTCG
Organism: Mycobacteriales bacterium; assembly: GCA_035504215.1. Taxonomy (NCBI): domain Bacteria; kingdom Bacillati; phylum Actinomycetota; class Actinomycetes; order Mycobacteriales; species Mycobacteriales bacterium. The sequence goes on along the minus strand of DATJSI010000149.1, from coordinate 3,790 downwards.
CGTGATGACCGATGCCGGGTTCACCAGGTTCCGGCGCGCGACCGAGACGCCGTTCAACCTGGTCTACGAGGTGCGGCCCTAGTTCGCCGCGGATCCGGCCGGCCGGGGACCGCGTGACCGGCCGGCCGGATCAGCCGAGGGTCTGGCCGAGCGCGGCCTGTGCGGTCGCGAGCGCGGCGAGACGGGTGATCATCGCCTTCGCGGTCGAGCTCGCCAGTCGGTGCAGAGCCAACTCGTCGACCGCGTGGCCGACCACCCCGAGCGGCGGTTGGTAGGCACCGGCGAGCGACAGCAGGCACGTGGTGCCGTCGACGGCGGTGATGGCCAGCCGCGCGTCCAGTGCCGGATAGCCGCTCGCCAGCGAGCCGATCGGGTGCCACTTCAGGTCGTAGAGGTAGCTCGGCCCGCGCGGTCGCGGGTTGCTCAACCGCGCCAAAACCCGCTTGTGCAGCGAGCGGCTGCGGCGGGGACCCACCACGAGCTCGACGTCGAGGCCGTCGGCCGGGTCTCCTGACGCGGCGTCGCTCAGTAGCCGCCAGAGCCGGGTGCGGGCGTGGTAGGCGCTGCACGTCACAACCGCGTCCGCCTGGACCCAGCCGTGCCGCGCGAGCGGCACGGCGGGCGGAAGCCGCTCGGGGCTCCTGCGGATCGTCATCTCACGCTCCTTCGCCTCCCAGGGTCCGGGCCGGCTGCGCGGATGGCCAGGGACCTTCGTCCCGAGCACGGTCACGAGCCGGGTACTACGGCGGGTTCGAGCGTGACCCCCGATGGCAACGTCGAGGCGGTCCGTCACCGCGCCGAGTCGTAGCCTGCGCTCATGGCGTTCAAGGGCTGGCCGGTCGAGGCGATCGAGTTCTACGAGGGTCTGCAGGCCGACAACACGAAGACCTACTGGGTAGCGCACAAGGCGACGTATGACGAGTGCGTGCTGCGCCCGATGCAGGAGCTGATCGCCGAGCTCGAACCGGAGTTCGGCGAGGGCAAGATCTTCCGGCCGTATCGAGACGTGCGGTTCAGTGCGGACAAGACGCCGTACAAGACTGCGATCGGTGCGGTGCTCGCGGGCGGGGGGTACGTGCAGCTGTCCGCGGAGGGTCTCGGCTCGGGCTGCGGCCGCTGGCACCTCGAGCCCGAGGAGCTGGCCCGCTACCGGGACGCGGTCGCCGACGACGCGAGCGGCGCGCCGCTGCAGGCGATCGTCGACCAGTTGCGGGCGGCCAAGATCGACGTCTCTTCGCACGGCGAGCTGAAGACGGTGCCGCGCGGCTACCCGAAGGATCATCCGCGCGCGGAGCTGTTGCGGGCCAAGGGCCTGGTCAGCTGGCAGTCCTGGCCGGCCGCCGCCTGGTTGGGTACGGCGAAGGCGAAGGACCGCGTCGTCGGCTTCCTTCGCGCGTCCGTGCCGTTGAACGACTGGCTGGCGAAGAACCTCACCTGAGCGGACCGAACCTCGGCCCAACCATGCGGCCGGGCGGGACGTCTGAGTGGTGTGCGGCGGGTGTCCGGATTGCTGGTCTTGGCTGCGCTTTGTGCCGGGTGTACCTGGCACGGAAGTTCCTCGGCCGGCCATCCGCCCCCGGCGCACGTCCGGATCGACACCTCGCGACCGCCGCAGCCGTTCCTCACCGAGCTGATGCCGTCACGGCTCGGCCTCGTCGATGCCACCACGGGCCACGTGACCGGCCGCGCCGGACTCGGCCACAACGGACCCTACGGACTGGCCACGAATGCCGGCGAGCAGGTTGCGTATGTCGAGCGGGATGCTCGGGCCTGCTCGACCGGGATCGGCGCACTCACCCTGCGGCCGAACCGGACCGGCTTCCTGCGCAAGGTCGCGAGGATCGCGACGGTTCCCGGTCATTGGATCGATGACGTTGCCGCGGCCCCCGTACTCAGCCCGAACGGCCTGCGGCTGGCCGTCCTCGTCGACGGGCCTCCGCTGGCCCGCGACTCGGCCGCCGGCCGGCGCTGCGAAGGGCCGGAGCGCCTGATCGTCATCGATCTCGTCACGCGCTCGGAGCGGGTGTTCACCGGCAACGGGTCGAAATGGCTCGGCGTGGGCGACCTCGAGTGGGCGCCGGACAGCCGCCATCTCGCGGTCGACCTCGTGGCTTCCAAGCGGCACGCTCGGATCGACGGCACCCGGTTGGTCGACACCGCCGGCTACGGCTCGTCGTACGCCTCGGCGCCGCGGATCACCCGGCGCGGGTTCGTGTTCTGGTGGAAGCGCCAGCTGGTCGCCGCGCGCAACGGCGACCTGGTGAGCCTTCGCGGCGCCGACGCGGGCAAGGTGATCGCGCGCGGCTTGCCTCGCAGAGTGGACGCGGTATCCGCTGCCGGCAACGGCGACCTGCTGGTCCGTGACGCGGCCGGCGAGACGTGGTGGTGGGACGGCCATCTTTCGCGCCGGGTTCCGGACGCGGGGCACCGCCGCTGGGTCGAACCGGTCTGGTAGCCCGCCGAGCCGCCCGACGCTACGCGCCGGCCGCGGCCCGAAGGAGCGCGAGGGCGGCGTCGGGGTCGTCGGGCGGTGCGGGGTACGGCGTGGGGTCGAGGCAGCGGTCGAGCAGCCGCTCGACCATGGCGGCGCGCGCCACGATGTCAGTGGCATCGATCGAGCCCGGCAGGACGCGCACCTCAACGGTGTCGCGGAAGGGGTGGTCGAGGAGCAGTTGAGTGAGGTTGACGTCGCAGAACTTGCGCAGGCCGCCGGTCTTGGCCGCCGTACGAAGCTCGTCGATGGTGGGCTTGCCGGCGACGGCGTCGACGAGGGGGTGGGGGAGGGCAGCCAGGCGCCGGCAGCGCGGGTTCGTGCCGAGCAGGACGTGCAGCGGCTCGCGCCACCACGCGAACAGCCGGATCACGTTCGCAAGCGCAGCCGGTGCCCGGAACGGGGCGGCGTCGACGTGCAGGTGCACTGCTGCCTCGTCGGGAACCGTGAAGCCGAGCGCGGCGGCCGGGGTCAGCAGCTCCGCGAGAGCAGCCTCGTGGCCACTCGACAGTGGTGGCGTGATCACCTCGCACGGTCGCTCGCGCTCGCCGCCGGCGGGCAACGCGAGCGCGACCGTCCCCACGGACTCCACCCGCCAGATGCTGCCGATCTGCTCCGGCAGCACGCCCCACAACGCCGCCACTTCGTCGAGCGCGGTGTCGAGCGGACCGGCGGGGTCGCTGCAGCGAGCCAGCAGCCGGAGCAACCGTGGGTCGTCGGTCAGGATGCGGTGCCAGCCGGGCGGTGCGGCGGCTGCGGAGTCGAGGTCGGCGGCGATCGTCACGTCGTCGACGAGCGTGCACAGCGGCAGCCCCGATGGCCGGATCACCTCGAACCCCTGGGTGAGGTGCAGGAACCGGCCGTCGAGGCTGCGGACCAGCGAGGGTTCGCTGTCCTCGTGCCAGACCGCGCGGACCGTGCCGTCGACCTGACCTGCCAGCGCGTCGGCGAGCGTACGGCGGGACGCGCCGCGCGGGGCCAGCAGCTCGACCTCGAACCCGATCCGCTGCCGCAGCGTGGCGCCCACGAGCCGCGACCCTACGCGGTGCGGCCCGCCCGCAGACGCCGCCGGGTCACGGGGAGATCGGCAGCGTCTCGCCGTCGAGCAGCTTCTTGCCCGCTTCCGCCTTCACCTGCGTGATGTCGGTCTCGTGCCACATGGTCGCGAGCTGCTGCGCGTCGCTGTAGTCGTAGCCGGCGGCGATGAAGAAGTCCTCGTCCTTCTGGGTCTCCGACACCGGCGTACCGCTCGGCGGAATCGGGAGCGAGTCGCCGGCGAGCAGCTTCTTGCCCGCGTCG
>DATJSI010000148.1 GCA_035504215.1 Mycobacteriales bacterium | reverse complement strand
CCCAACGATCCGGAGCTTGCGCAAGCGGCTCCGTCTCACGATCGCCGTGGCGGCGTCGTTCGCCCTGGCCATCGGCGTGGCGATCGGCGCGACCGCGGCGAGCGCGTCCAGCACGCCGAAGTTCGCCGGCTACCACACCCCTGCGCTGGTTTCGGCGAGCTACTACCGCGACACCAACAGGACGGCGACCCCCATCAAGCACCTCGTCGTGATCTTCGAGGAGAACGAGTCGTTCGACCACTACTTCGGCACCTACCCGTTCGCGGCCAACACCGACGGCACGCCGTTCCACGCCAAGCCCGGCACCCCGACCGTCAACGGCCTGTACACCAAGATCACCAAGAACGGGTCGGCCGGGCCGCTGCTGACCAGTAACCCGAATGAGTACAACCCGCAGCGGCTGACTCATGCCCAGGCGCTGACCTGCGACCAGAACCACGACTACTTCCCGGAGCAGGAAGCCGAAAACGGCGGCAAGATGAACGAGTTCGTCCAGTTCACTGAGCAGGACGACTGTTCCACTACCGGCGAGTACTACGGCCCGCCCGGCATCGTCATGGACTATTTCGACGGCAACACCGTCACCGGTCTGTGGAACTACGCGCAGAACTACGCGATGAGCGACAACAACTGGGACACCACGTTCGGGCCCTCGACCGAAGGCGCGATCGACGTGAGTTCGGGCCTGAGCTCGGACGGCTACGCGGTCACCCCGTCCGGGACGAAGACCACGGACGCGGGCGCGATCACGCCGGACGGCACCGTCTACGGTGACGTCGACCCGTACTACGACGAGTGCTCGGACTCCAACCACACGTCCACCAACCCCGAAGCGGTGATGACCGGCGATAACATCGGCGACCTGCTGAACTCCAAGCACGTCACGTGGGGCTGGTTCCAGGGCGGGTTCGCCCCGACGTCCTCCAACAGCGGCGGGGTGGTCTGCGGCGCGCAGAGCGACAACGTCGACGGCAGCGCGCTGAACGAGTACACGCCGCACTGGAACCCGTTCCAGTACAACGCGACCACGGCGAACCCGGCTCACCTGCCGCCGTCGTCCGAGGCCGCGATCGGCCGCACCGACCAGGCCAACCACCAGTACGATCTGTCGGACTTCTACGAGACGCTGAAGGACGGCAACATGCCGTCGGTCAGCTACCTCAAGGCCACGACGGCCCAGAGCGCCCACCCCGGCGAGTCCGACCCGCTCGACGAGCAGCAGTTCGTGGTCAACACGGTCAACCAGATCGAGCAGTCCAGGTACTGGCCGTCCACCGCGATCGTCATCACGTATGACGACTCCGACGGCTGGTACGACCACGTCTCACCCGAGTCCGCCGGTGCCCTGATCAACGGGTCCGACAACTCCACGATCGACACGGCCATGTGTGAGGCGACCGCGATCACCGTCGGCAGCGGCAACGGCCGCTGCGGCTACAGCCAGCGCCTGCCGATGATCGTTATCTCGCCGTACACGCGGGACAACTACGTCAGCAGCAACCTCACCGACACAGCCTCGGTGGTGAAGTTCATCGAGAACAACTGGCTGCACGGCGAGCGCATCCCCGGCTCGTTCGACGCGACCTCGGGCAGCCTGGACGCCCGAGGCGGCCTGCTCGACTTCAGCACCAGGCCGCACTTCCAGCCGGTGATCCTCAACCCGACCACCGGCGCCGTCGTCAGCGGAGGCGGCTGGGGCTGATCGGCCGCTAGCAAAGGCCCGGTTCCGCGGCTCGTCGCCGCGGAAGCGGGCCTTAGCGGTTCTTGCGGAGGAACGCGCGCAGGCGGGGCAGTGGCCAGGTGTTGATCACGTCGTCGGGGGTGAGCCAGCCGCGCTGCGCGGTGCCGACGCCGTAGCGCAGGTAGTCGAGGCCGCCGGTGAAGTGGGCGTCGCTGTCGATGGCGAACTTCACCCCGGCGTCCTTTGCCGCCCTGATGTGCGCGGAGGGCAGGTCGAGCCGGTTCGGGTGCGCGTTCACCTCGAGCGCCGTTCCGGTCCTGGCGCAGGCCCGGAACAGCTCTGGCAGGTCTACGTCGACCGGCGGCCGCCGTCCGATCTTGCGGGTCAGCGGGTGGCCGATGATGTTCACGTGCGGGTTCTCGCAGGCCGCGACGAACCGCCGGGTCATCGCCGCACGCGACTGGTCGAAGTTCGAGTGCACCGACGCGACGCAGACGTCGAAGCCGTCGAGGAACGTGGCGGGCCAGTCGACCGTGCCGTCCGGCGCGATGTTCAGCTCGGTGCCGTGCAGCAGCACCATCGGCTCGCCGCCCGGCCCGGGCGCCCCCGCCTCGAGCTGCGCCCCCAGGCGCCGCACCTGCTCGCGCTGGGCCAGCATCTTCTCGTCGGTCATCCGCTGCATGAACAGGTTAGGTGCGTGATCGGTGACTGCGTAGTACGCGTATCCGCGCGCCTGCGCCTTGGCGACCATCTCGGCCAGCGTCGCCACGCCGTCGGTCAGGTCGGTGTGCGTGTGCAGGTCGCCGCGCACGTCCTGCTCGGTGACGAGCTCCGGCAGGCCGCCGCGCAGCGCCGCCTCGACCTCGCCGCAGTGCTCGCGCAGCGTGGGCGGGATCCACGGCATCCCGAGACGCCGGTATACCTCCTCCTCGGTCTGCGAGACGATCAGCTCCCCGGTCTCGGTGTCGAACAGGCCGTACTCGGACAGCTTGAGCTTCTTGCGCACCGCGATCTCGCGCACCGCCACGTTGTGCGCCTGTGACCCGGTGAAGTACTGCATCGCCGCGCCCCAGCAGTCCAGTGGGACCACCCGCAGGTCGATCTGCAGGCCCGCGTCGGTACGGATCGAGGTCTTCGTCGGGCCGGAGCCGATCACGGAAGCCGCCTCGGGCATGCCGGTGAGCGCGGCCATCAGCGGGCCCGAGTCGTCGGCCGCGGCGAGCACGTCCACGTCCCCGATGGTCTCGGCGAACCGGCGCAGCGAGCCGGCCGGAGCGCACCGCTGGCACCCGGGAACCGCGCTGATCACCTCGACGACGCGGGCCGCGGTGTCGTCGGCGACGTTCAGCAGCACCCGGCCGCCGGCGGCGTCCAGCAGCTCGATGCCGCGCAGCAGCTTCTCCTCGCTCTTGCTGCCGAAGCCGCGCAGGCCGGCCAGCCGCCCCGCCTTGATCGCGTCGCGCAGCTCGTCG
>DATJSI010000147.1 GCA_035504215.1 Mycobacteriales bacterium | reverse complement strand
TAGGCCAGCGCCACGCCCGCCTGGCGCAGTGCGACGTCGTAGACCCACGCATCACCGGTGAGCGCTCCGGTGTGCGAGGCTGCCAGTCGTTGCGAGCGTTCGTTCCGGGCCAGCTTGAGCGCGACCACCGGCTTCGCGGCGGCCGTTGCCCTGGCGACGGCGGCGAAGAAGGCTTGCGGCCTGCGGATCTTCTCTATCACCAGTCCGATGGCGGTGGTCTCCGGATCATCGACGAGGTAGTCGACGTAGTCGGCGAGATCCGTGATCGCCTCGTTGCCCGAGGACACAAGGATGTTCGTACCGCAGTCCGGGTACAGCCACGCCGCCATCGCGCTACCGCTGGTCAGGGCGCCGCTCTGCGAAATCACCGAGATACCGCCGGGTCGGCGCTTGTGACGGTTGGCAACCGTCAGGCTGACTCGACGGCGCACGTTGATATAGCCGAGCCCGTTCGGACCTATGACCGGCATCGAGGCCGCGGCCGCGGCGGCCCTAACCCGCGCCTGCAGTGCCTCGCCGCCGATGTCGAGCTCGGCGAATCCGCTGGCGACCAGGACCACGCCGCCGATGTCGAGCGCGGCGGCCTCCTCGACCAGCTCGGTCGTGCGTTCGGCGGACATGAAGCACATGACCGCGTCGATCGGCCGGTCCAGCGACGTCAGGCTGGGTACGGTGGGCCGGCCGGCCACTGACTCGTAGCGTGGATTGACCATGAAGATCTCGGCGTCGCTGTCGAATGTGGGCGAGACGGTGTCGAGAAAGGCAGAATTATCACTGAGGCCCACGAACGCGATGGACGACGGCTTCAGGAGCCGGTCCAGGGCCGCCGTCATCGACCTCGCAGAGCCGGCCACCGCATGCCTCGACGATGCCTCGTAGATGGGCGGTGCAGTGCCTCCGCCGGACCCTGTTCCGACCATTACACGGACCTCGCCCTTCTCCGGATCGTTCGTCACGGTGCCTGCGCTGCCAACTTGACGAGGCCTAACGGGCAGGCTAGCATCAGCTAATCAATACTATGATACAGCAATACTGAGAACTGATAGTGACGTGAGGGGAATATCACATGAAGTTCAACGGTGGCAGCCTGAGCGCATCGAGCAGCGCCTTCAAGCACGGCGAGCGGATGCCCGATGCCTATTCCAACAATGGCGCTGGCGTGTCGCCACCGATTTCCTGGTCCGACGTTCCCGAGGGAACAACCTCGTTCGCCGTGGTCTGCCACGACATGGACGCCCCGCTGATCGACGGCTTCACGCACTGGGTTGTCTACGGGATTCCGGCCGACGTTCGCGAGCTTCCCGAGGGCGGCGGCGACGAATACACCCAGGGCGTGAACAGTCTGGGCAAGCCCGGCTGGTTCCCGGCCTCGCCGCCTCCCGGGCACGGCACGCACTTCTATCACTTCCACGTCTACGCGATCGGCAACAACCTCGAGCTCGAGCCGGGCCTGGGTACCTGGGATCTGCTGAAGAGGATCGATCCCGATGTCATCAACCAGGCGCGGGTTGTCGGTACCTATTCAAACGAATAAGAGCGGGTCGGCCTAGATGAAGGCGGTTCAGCTCTCCGATCAAGGCGGATCGCCGAGTCTCGACGACGTGCCCGAACCGGCCATCACCGGTCCCTGGGACGTGATCGTGCGGATCGGCGGTGCCGGCTTGTGCCGCACCGATATCCACATCACGGACGGGCAGATGGGGCTGCCGCTCCCGCTCATCCTCGGTCACGAGAACGCGGGCTGGGTCAGCGAAGTCGGGTCGGCGGTCTTCAACGTCGCCGTCGGTGACGCGGTGATCATGCACCCGATCATCAGCTGCGGGTTCTGCCGCGCCTGCCGCGCGGGCGTCGACATGTTGTGCAGCGACTACAAGTTTCCCGGCCTGACCGCGAGCGGCGGCATGGCCGAGTTCCTGAAAACGAGTGCCAGGGCGGTCGTTCCGTTGCCGGCCGGTATCGCCCCGGCGGATATCGCCGCCCATGCCGATGCGGGCCTGACGGCCTATCACGCGGTCAAGAAGGCGGTGCCGGCGCTCGGTCCGGGCACGTCGGTCGTGGTGCTCGGCGCCGGCGGGCTTGGGCACATCGGTATCCAGTGCCTGAAGGCGATGACGCCCGCGCGGGTGATCGCGGTCGATGCGCGCGAGATGTCGCTGGAACTGGCTACCGAACTCGGGGCTGACCATGTCGTGCCCTCCGACGGAACTCAGGTCGAGAAGGTCGTCGAGATCACCAACGGCGGTGCGACGGTCGTGCTCGACTTCGTCGGTGAAGGCGGCGCCGAGAAGGACGCCGGGGCGATGCTCGGCCAGCAGGGCACGCACTACGTCGTCGGTTACGGCGGGACGATCGAGCTGCCGACCGGTCACTTGGTCAATGGCGAGAAGCGGATCGCCGGGTGCCAGGTCGGTACGTATCTGGACCTGGTTGATCTCGTTCAGCTCACCGTCGACGGATACGTCAAGTTGCACAATCGCATGTACCCGCTGGATGCATACGACGAGGCAATTGCCGACATGAGGGCAGGGCGTCTCCTGGGTCGCGCCGTTCTCGTCCCTTAACCAGAAACGGGGGCTGGCTTCGATGATCTTTCATGAGGCGTTCGGCCGCACTCTCGCCCACGTAACCGACACCGTCTTCGGCGTGCTCGGTGACGGAAACCTGTTCTTGATGGACAGCTACCGCCGCTGCGGCGGCGGCCGGTATCTCTCGATGGCCAACGAGGGCGGCGCCGTGCTGGCCGCCAACGGGTACGCCAACACGACCGGCCGGCTCGGCGTCGCCACCGTGACCCACGGGCCGGGGCTGACGAACACGATGACCGCTCTGGTCGAGGGCGTCCGGTCGCGCACCGCGACGCTGGTGATCGCCGGCGATACGGCGCCATCCAAGCGCGACCACATCCAGGGCATCAACCAGCAGCAGGTCGTCGCGTCATCCGGCGCGATCTTCGAGCAGGTCTACTCGATCCCCACGTTCATCGAGGACCTCGGCCGCGCGGCCCGCACCGCACTGCAGCTGCGGCGGCCCGTCGTGCTCAACGTCCCGGCCGACCTCCAGTGGGCCGAGGTCGACTTCCCGCTCGTGCCGCCGAACCTCTCGGTCGCGCACCAGGCGATCGCGGCCTCCACCGAGGCCCTCGACCGGGCCGTCGGCGTCATCTACGCGTCGCGCCGGCCGATCCTGCTGGTCGGGCGGGGCGCCGGCCGGCCGGCTACCAGGGCGGCGTTGCTGAAGTTCGCCGACCGGATCGGCGCGCCGGTCGCGACCACGCTGCGGGCAAAGGACCTGTTCCGCGGCGAGCCGTTCGACCTCGGCGTGATGGGCACCGTGTCGCACGAGGTCGCGCTCGACACCATTGCGCGCAGCGACTGCATCATCGCCGTCGGCGCATCGCTGAATCAGTGGACGACCGTCGACGGCGGCCTGCTGGACAACCGCGCGGTGGTGCAGATCGACACCGACCCACAGGCGTTCGCGCACGGCTACGACGTCGAGGTAGCGGTAGTCGGTGACGCGACGACCGTCCTCGAGCAGATCACCGCCATGCTCGACGAGGGCGGTATCGAACCGCGCACCTTTGCCTCACCGGAGCTAGCGGCGGCCCTGGCCGCACCGCGGCCGCCCGGTCCCGAGCTGGAAAGCACGCCGGGCACGGTGAACCTGGACGCGGCCGTGGCGCGCCTCGATGCGGCGCTTCCGCCCGATCGCACCGTCGTGCTCGACGCCGGACGCTTCCTCGGCGCGGCCTTCACCTTGATGCGGGTCCCCGAACCGCGCGCGTTCATTACCACGATGAACTTCGCCTCGATCGGGCTCGGCACCGCGACGGCCGTCGGAGCCGGCATCGGCGCCCCCGACCGTCCGACCGTGCTCGTCTGCGGCGACGGCGGCTTCATGCTGGACGGCGTCGCGGAATTCAACAGCGC
>DATJSI010000146.1 GCA_035504215.1 Mycobacteriales bacterium | reverse complement strand
TTGGGCGACACGCATGGCCCATAGGTGTCGCGCCGCGCCGCACGTATGGCCCATGGGGGCTGCCAGGGCGACGCGCATGGCCCATGGGTGTCGCGCCGCGCCACACGTATGGCCCATGGGGGTTGCTTGGACGACACGCATGGCCCATGGGTGTCGCGCCGCGCCACGCGCATGGCCCATAGGGGTTGCGCCGCGCCACGCGCGTGGCCCATGGGGGTTGCCAGGGCGACACGCATGGCCCATAGGTGTCGCGCCGCGCCACACGCATGGCCCATAGGGGTTGCCAGGGCGACACGCATGGCCCATAGGTGCCGCGGCGGACCCTCGTGGGCCCGCGTGGTCTAGCCTCGCTCGCCGTGGGGAGTCGCTGTCCGGTTGCGGTCATCGGCGGGGACGGCATCGGTCCCGAGGTCGTTGCCGAGGGCCTGAAGGTCTTGCGGCTGGCGGCCGAGGCCGACGGCGTCACGATCGAGACCACTGACTACGACCTCGGCGCAGCGCGCTGGCACCGGACCGGTGAGACCTTGCCCGACTCGGTGCTGGAGGAGCTGCGCGGTCACGAGGCGATCCTGCTCGGGGCGGTCGGCGACCCGAGCGTGCCTTCCGGTGTCCTCGAGCGCGGCCTGCTGCTGAAGCTGCGGTTCGCGTTCGAGCACGCGGTCAACCTGCGGCCGGTCAAGCTCTACCCGGGCGTAGCGACGCCGCTTGCCGGGGTTAAGCCCGGCGACATCGACATCGTCGTGGTCCGCGAGGGCACCGAGGGACCGTACGTCGGCGTCGGCGGCGCGCTCCGGAAGGGATCGCCGTACGAGATCGCCACCGAGGACAGCGTGAACACGAGGTACGGCGTCGAGCGGGTCGTGCGTGACGCGTTCGCCCGCGCGGCCGCCCGGCCTCGTCAGCACCTCACCCTCATGCACAAGACCAACGTGCTCACCCACGCCGGTTCGCTGTGGCAGCGGACGGTCGAGGCGGTGCACACAGACTTCCCGACCGTCACCGTCGACTACTCGCACGTCGACGCCGCCTGCCTCTACTTCGTCACCCAGCCCCAGCGGTTCGACGTCGTCGTGACGGACAACCTGTTCGGCGACATCATCACGGACCTCGGCGCGGCGATCGCGGGCGGCATCGGGCTCGCTGCGAGCGGCAACCTCAATGTCGAGGGCACGGCGCCGAGCATGTTCGAGCCGGTGCACGGCAGCGCCCCGGACATAGCCGGGCAAGGGGTCGCCGACCCGACCGCGACGATCCTGTCCGTGGCAATGCTCCTCGACTCGCTCGGCCTGCACGCGGCGGCGCTGAAGGTCGAGGCGGCGGTCGCGGCCGATCTCGCCGAACGAGCCGATCACCCGGCGGGACCGGGCCGGCGTACCTCGGCGATCGGTGATGCGATCGCGGCGCGGCTCGCCTAACCTCTATCCATGGGCCTCGAATTCAGCGTCGAGCCGACGCCGTCTCCGACCACGCCCGAGCGCCTCGCCGAGATCTTCGAGGCGCCCGGGTTCGGCAAGGTGTTCAGCGACCACATGGTCACGGTGCGCTGGACACCGGAGCGCGGCTGGCACGACGCACGGGTACGCCCGTACGCCCCGCTGGAGATCGACCCCGCGACGCACATCCTTCATTACGGCCAGTCGATCTTCGAGGGCTTCAAGGCCTACCGACAGCCCGACGGCGGTGTGGCCACCTTCCGCCCGCAGGTAAACGGCGCACGCTTCCAGCGCTCTGCCGAACGCATGGCGCTGCCCATTCTCGAGGTCGACGACTTCGTCTCGGCCTGCGACCGGCTGATCACCCTGGACGCCGCGTGGGTGCCGACCGGAAGCGACGACAGCCTCTACATCAGACCGTTCATGGTGGCGACCGAGGTCGGGCTCGGGGTTCGGCCGGCGACCGATGTCCTGTTCATGGTCATCGCCTCGCCCGCCGGCTCGTACTTCGCCGCCGGATCGCATGCAGTGTCCATCTGGCTGTCCGAGGACTACAGCCGATCGGCGCCGGGCGGCACGGGCGCGGCCAAGTGTGGTGGCAACTACGCCGCCAGCCTGATCGCGCAGCAGGAGGCGATCGCGCACGGCTGCGAGCAGGTGCTCTTCCTCGATGCCGTCGAACGCCGGTGGCTCGAGGAGTTCGGCGGCATGAACCTCTGGCTCGTGCTCGACAACGGCACGATGGTGACGCCGGAGCTCACCGGCACGATCCTCGAAGGCGTGACCCGCGACACGATCGCGACCCTCGCGGCGGAAATGGGCCACGAGGTCGAAGAGCGGCGGATCGACATCGACGAGTGGCGAAAGGGCGTCGAGTCGGGCGCGATCGCCGAGGCGTTCGCCTGTGGCACCGCGGCGGTGATCACGTCGGTGGGCTCGTTGCGCTGGCGCGAGGGCGAGGTCACGATGCCCTCAGCGACTCCGGTGGCGGATGCCATCCGCAGCACGCTGGTCGACCTCCAGCACGGCCGCGGACCCGACCCGCACGGCTGGATGCACAAGGTCTGCTGAGTCGAAGGCTTGACCGCGGGCCACGGCCTGCCGAAGACTGGAAGGCGATGAGCACCATCACGATCATTTGCGAGCGCGTCGGCTAGCCATACCGAGCCGACGCGCAACCCCTCGCTGCCCGATCCGGGCCGGGGGGTTTTCTGTTGGAACCGAGAGGAAACCCCGTGTCCGCCGCCACCGATTTTCACGTCTACGACACGACGCTGCGCGACGGGTCGCAGATGGAAGGGCTGTCGCTTTCCGTCGACGACAAGCTCGCCGTCGCCGCGCGCCTTGACGAGCTCGGCGTCGGCTACATCGAGGGCGGCTGGCCGGGCGCCAACCCGAAGGACAAGGCGTTCTTCGAGCGGGCTGCTGCCGGTGACCTCCCGCTGCGCAACGCCGTACTCGCTGCCTTCGGCGCCACCCGGAAACCGGGCGTGGCCGCCGCCGATGACGCGCAGGTACGAGCGCTGCTCGACGCGCAGACCCCTGTCGTGACCCTCGTGGCGAAGTCCCACACCGGCCACGTCGAGCGGGCCCTGCGCACCACGCTCGACGAGAACCTCGCCATGGTGAGGGACACGGTCCGGCTCCTGCGGGACGAGGGCCGGCGGGTGTTCCTCGACGCGGAGCACTTCTTCGACGGCTATCGCCTCGACCGCGCGTACGCCCTGGCCGTCGTCGAGGCCGCCGCAGAGGCGGGCGCCGAGGTCGTCGCGCTCTGCGACACGAACGGCGGGATGCTCCCGGGCCAGCTGGCCGAGGTGGTCAACGAGGTGGTCGGCCGATACCTCGGCACGCCGGCCCGGGTCGGCATCCATGCCCACGACGACACCTCGTGCGCGGTCGCGAACTCCCTCGCCGCGGTCCAGGCGGGCGCGACCCACGTGCAAGGCACGGCCAACGGGTACGGCGAACGAGCCGGCAACGCCGACCTGTTCGCAATCGTTGCCGGGCTCGAGCTCAAGCTCGAGCGCAAGGTGTTGCCGGAAGGGTCGCTCGCCGAGCTCGTTCGGGTCAGCCATGCGATCGCCGAGCTGGCGAACATCACCCCCGACGACCATCAGCCGTGGGTGGGCGCGAGCGCGTTCGCGCACAAAGCCGGCCTGCATGCCTCGGCGCTCAAGGTCGATCCGGATCTCTACCAGCACACCGATCCGGCCGTGGTCGGCAACGACATGCGGATCCTGGTCTCGGAGCTGGCCGGGCGGGCGAGCGTAGAGCTCAAGGCGCGGGAGCTGAACATCGACGCCGACAAGGAGGTCGTGGGCCGGGTCATCGACAAGGTGAAGACGATGGAGGCCGAGGGGTACTCGTTCGAGGCGGCCGAGGCGTCGTTCGAGCTGTTGCTCCGTCACGAGGTGGACCCGGGCCGCCAGCGGCCGTTCGCGCTGGAGTCGTACCGGGTCATCAGCGACGGGCGCTCGGACGGCCAGATGACGTCCGAGGCGACGGTCAAGATCCACGTCAAGGGGGAGCGAATCGTCTCGACCGGCGAGGGCAACGGCCCGGTCAACGCGCTCGACATGGCGTTGCGACTCGCGCTCGAGCGCTTCTACCCCCAGCTCGGCAGCTTCGAGCTGGTCGACTACAAGGTGCGGATTCTCGAAGGCGCCCACGGGACGGGCGCCGTCACCCGGGTGCTGGTGCGGACCTCCGACGGCCACCGGGAGTGGGACACGGTCGGCGTGAACGAGAACGTCATCGCGGCGTCGTGGGAGGCGCTCGACGATGCGTACACGTTCGGGTTGCTGGCCGTGGCCGGGATCGAGTGACGCCCTACGCTGGCGATCATGAGTGACATGCGGTTGCGCCGGCTGGGCGAGTCCGGACTGGTGGTCTCGGTGGTCGGCCTCGGCTGCAACAACTTCGGCCGGCGGATCGACCTCGAGCAGACGAAGGCCGTCGTACGCGCGGCACTGGATGCCGGCGTCACGCTGTTCGACACCGCCGACACGTACGGGCAGTCCGAGGACTTTCTCGCCGAGGCACTCGGGAGCGAGCGCGAGAACGTCGTGGTGGCGACGAAGTTCGGGATGTCGATGAACGGAGCGCTCGGGCCCGACTGGGACGCCCGCGGGTCGCGGCGCTACATCCGCAAGGCGGTCGAGTCGTCGCTCCGGAGGCTGAAGACGGACTGGATCGACCTGTACCAGTTCCACGTTCCGGACCCGAAAACGCCGATCGCGGAGACGCTGGCGGCGTTGCACGAGCTCGTCCTCGAAGGCAAGGTCCGATACGTCGGTTGCTCGAACTTCGCCGGCTGGCAGGTCGCGGACGCCGACTGGATCGCGCGGACATCTGGTCTTACGCCGTTCATCAGCGCGCAGAACCACTACAGCTTGATCGAGCGCGCGATCGAGAACGGGCTGGTGCCCGCGTGCCGGCGGTTCGGGCTCGGAGTGCTGCCCTACTTCCCGCTCGCCAACGGGCTGCTGACCGGCAAGTACCGCCGCGGCGAGGCGGCTCCGGACGGAACCCGGCTGGCGACCCGCGATGGCTGGCTCACCGATGATCGCTTCGACCAGGTCGAGGCGATCCAGCGCTACGCCGACGAGCGGAACCTCTCGATGCTGGACGTTGCGATCGGCGGCCTCGCCGCCCAGCCGGCGGTCAGCTCGGTCATCGCCGGCGCGACCAAGCCGGAGCAGGTCGTGGCGAACGCCGCCGCCGGCGCGTGGGTGCCGTCTGAGGAGGACCTCGAGGCGCTGAACCTGCTCGCGTTCGCCTGACCGGCCCTCAACAGCGGGACACTAGGCTCGTCCGGATGCGGATCGCGCGGTTCTCCTACGGTGAAGGTGTCGCGTTCGGCGTCGTCGAGGACGAGGTCGTCACGCCGATCGCCGGGCATCCGTTCGCACCGATCGAGCGCACCGACGTCAAGCTCGCGCTGCCCGACCTTCGCCTGCTCGCGCCGGTGCTGCCGAGCAAGGTGGTGGCGATCGGCAAGAACTACGCCTCGCACGCGGCCGAGATGGGCGGCGACGTACCGGAGCAGCCGCTAATCTTCCTCAAGCCGTCGACCGCCGTGGTCGGTCATCGCGACACGATCATGCTGCCGCCGTCCTCGGAGCGGGTCGACTACGAGGGCGAGCTCGCTGTGGTGATCAGCCGGTTGTGCCGGGACGTGCCGGAGGATCGCGCGATGGAGGTGGTGCTCGGCTACGCGTGCGCCAACGACGTCACGGCTCGCGACCAGCAGCGGACCGACGGGCAGTGGTCGCGGGCGAAGGGGTACGACACGTTCTGCCCGCTCGGACCGTGGATCGAGACCGCACTCGACCCGAGCGATCTCGCGATCCGGACCGAGCTCAACGGCGAGGTGAAGCAGGACTCGCGAACCTCGATGATCGTCCACAGGATCCCGGCGCTGATCGCCTACATCACCGCGTGCATGACCTTGCTGCCGGGCGATGTGATCCTCACCGGCACACCGGACGGGATCGGCCCGATGCGGGTGGGTGACGAGGTCAGCGTGACGATCGAGGGCATCGGGACGCTGACCAACCCGGTCGTCGCGCGATGACGGTCCGGCTCCGGGTTGCGCCGTCTCCGACAGGTGACCCGCACGTCGGTACGGCGTACATGTCGCTGTTCAACCTGGCCTTCGTGCGCCAGCAGGGCGGCAGTTTCATCCTGCGGATCGAGGACACCGACCGGGCACGTTTCCGCGCCGACAGCGAGCAGCAGGTGTACGACACGCTGCACTGGCTCGGCTTGTACTGGGACGAGGGGCCGGACATCGGCGGCCCGCATGCGCCGTACCGTCAGTCGGAGCGGCTGGACAGTTACCGCCCGGTCGCGGATGCGCTGCTGGCTTCGGGCCACGCCTACCACTGCTGGTGCAGCGCCGAGCGGCTGGCCGAGATGCGGACGGCTCAGCAGAAGGCGAAGCTGCCCACCGGCTACGACCGGCTGTGTCTCGGCAAGACGCGGGACGAGCGGGCGGCGTTGCCCGGCTTCTCGGAGCCGCCGGTGCTGCGCATGCTGATCCCCGATGACGTCTCTCTGAGCTTCGACGACCTGATCCGGGGCGAGGTCAGCGCGCCGCGGCCGGACGACCAGGTGCTGATGAAGGCGGACGGGTTTCCGACCTATCACCTCGCGAACGTCGTCGACGACCACGACATGGGCATCACTCACGTGGTGCGCGGCGAGGAGTGGATCGCTTCGACGCCGAAGCACGTCCTCATCTACGAGTGGATGGGCTGGGAACCGCCCCGGTTCGCGCACATGCCGTTGCTGCGCAACGCCGACAAGTCGAAGATCTCGAAGCGCCGCAACCCGGCGGCGCGGCTGACCTGGTTCGTCGAAGAGGGCTTCCTGCCGGAAGCGCTTCGCAACTACCTCGGGCTGATGGGCTACTCGCTGCCGGACGGCCGAGAGATCTTCTCGTTCGAGGACATGGTCGAGACGTTCGACTGGGCGCGGGTGAACCCGGCCGGCCCGGTGTTCGACGTCGAGAAGCTGCGCTGGATGTCGGGTCACTACATCCGCGAGCTCACTATCGATGAGCTGGCCGAGCGGCTCGTGGCTTATATGGGAGCCGCGGGCCCCGAGGCGGAGCTGGTACGACGGGCGACGCCGCTGGTGCAGGAGCGGATGTCGACCTTGCGCGAGGCGAGCGAGATGCTGCAGTTCCTCGTCGTGGGGGATGGTTTCCAGATCGATCCCGACGCAGCGGCAAAGCAACTCGGCGCCGATGCGCGACCGGTCCTCGAGGCATCGATCGCGGCGCTTCGAGATGTCGCGCCGTTCGACGCCGGGAAGGTCGAGGCGGCACTGCGCGGTGCACTCGTCGACGGTCTGGGGCTGAAACCGCGCAGCGCCTTCGGTCCGGTGCGGGTCGCGGTGACGGGATCGACGGTTTCGCCGCCGTTGTTCGAGTCGATCGAGCTGCTCGGTCGCGACGTCACGCTGGCCAGGCTGGAATCGGCGCTGGGCTAGAGTGGTCAGCGCTTCCGCGAGGGAGTGATTGGGGTATGGGGTAATTGGCAGCCCGGCTGATTCTGGTTCAGCTAGTCTAGGTTCGAGTCCTGGTACCCCAGCGGAAGTTAGTCAGCGACTCACTTTCATTTGGTCCCGTCGTCTAGTGGCCTAGGACGCCGCCCTCTCAAGGCGGTAGCGAGGGTTCAAATCCCTTCGGGACTACGTGTATTAACTTACTCCAGTTTAACGAGAAGGTCGGGCGCATACCGCCTGAGGATCTCGACGGCGTACTGCACCTTGTCCGAGATCCGTTGCCCGGAAGGTTGCCAGCGGGACCAGAGCTCGAGGTTTTCGAGCCGATTGTCGAGCCGATCGCCGTTCTTGTGGTGTACCGACTCGTCCGGCCGCAAGGGACGACCGAGGTGACGGGCCATGACAAACCGGTGCTCGCCTGCGGACGTCTCTCCGTCAACGAGGTAGCGAAGCTCCGATGGCACGGGGACCACCAGATAGCCGTGGTTGAGGTATCCAGTGCCAGGGATGTCGCGAATCGGCTTGTCCGCCTGAACGTCACCGAACTTCCGTAGCCGATCCGCGTGCGTCTGACAGAGCTGCCTACCTGTTGAATCCTGCTAGCTCCAGCCCGGCCAGGCTTGGAGTCAGGTGGCCGGCGAGTTCGTTCTAGAGGTGCCTGCCCGCGACGTGTCGTGTGGCTCTCTAACGGGGTGCGCTCGCCGGTCACCGTCCCTTGAC
>DATJSI010000145.1 GCA_035504215.1 Mycobacteriales bacterium | reverse complement strand
GATGTCCCAGCTGAACGCGTAATAGGTACGCGCCGGGTCCATGTAGTCGACGTCGCCGGCCACGCCGACGTTCAGCGTGCCGCCCTTCGCCGTCGACGGGTTGAGCGGCACCTTCGAAGCGAAACCACCGCCGGTGCCCTGCGGGTTTCCTTGAACCGATGCGGTCGAGCTGCCCGTGGAGGGACTCGACGATGACGATGGTGAGCTTCCGCTACTCCCACAGGCCGCGAGGCCTATGGTTGCGACCACGGCCGTGGACGTGAGTCGCGCGATGGTTTTCGCACGCAGCATGTTTGGTCCCTTCACGACGCAAACCAGCCTCGGTAGCTGCAACTAGTCGTGCAAGCGACCGTGACGGTACGGCAGGCTGCCCAGGCCGTTACCCGGCCATTCCGACTGCGGCGCAACCGTGACCCGAGCGAGACCAACTGCGTTGAACCCACGAGTACGGCGGCCGACGACCGGACCATCAAAACCGCACCCCGGCGGCCCAGTTGAAACCAAACCGTGACATCGTCGACGGTCAGAAGCTCGGGATGCCGGCGCGAACCGGCCTTACGCCTGCGGCGTCACCAGGGTCCGTGCAGGTCCGAGTTCGCGGCACCGAGCGCGTCGACGTACCGTGCCCGCTCGCGACCACCGGACGTGCCGTCGACCGCAACCGCGAGCCGGCCACGCACCGCGCGCAGGTCGTCGAAGTGCTTTCGCGCCATCCAGTCGACCAGGCCGTCGGTCATCACTTCGAGGTAGTCAGCACCGTTGCGCAGCAGCGCGGACGTCGTCATGACGACGTCCGCCCCGGCGAGCAGGTAGCGGGCGACGTCGGCGGCGTCCTCGACGCCGGTCGAGGCGGCGAGCGAAGCGTGCACCCGTCCGCGGAGCTGGGCGATCCAGGTCCGGGGCAAGCGGGCGTCGGCCGGGCTGGACAAGCCGATGCCGGGCACCAGCTGCAGCGTCTCGGGGTCGATGTCCGCATGCAGGAAGCGGTTGAACAGGACCAGGCCGTCGGCGCCGGCCTGGTCCAGACGCTCTGCCATCTCGGTGATCGAGCTGAAGTACGGGCTGATCTTCACCGCGACCGGCACCTGTACGGCGTCCTTCACCCGCTCGAGGATCTCCACGTGGCGCTGCTCGACCTCGCGCGCGGTCAGCGGCGGATCGTCGACGAGATGGAAGACGTTGAGCTCGATCGCGGCGGCGCCGGCATCCTGCATCGCTCTGGCGTAGCCGGTCCAGCCCCCTGGTGTGGCGCCGTTGAGGCTGCCGATCACGGGAATCGAGACGGCGGCCCGAGCGCGCTCGAGCAGGCTGAGATACCGCCGGCCGGGGTTCTGCTCCCGGGCCGGGAAGAAGCTGAGCGACTCGGGGAAGCTCTCGGTGCCGGCCTCAGCCAGCTGGTCGTGCCGCTCGACGGCGGCGACCACCTGCTCCTCGAACAGCGAGGGAAGCACGACCGCACCGGCCCCGGCATCGGCGAGGCTCCGGATCCCGTCGAGCGTTCCCGACAGCGGCGAGGCGGAGGCCACCAGCGGGCTGCGAAGCCGCAGGCCCAGGTAGTCGGTCGCGAGATCCATCAGCTGTCCTCGCCGTCCGCTGCCGCCCGGGTCGGCCGGGTCGTTTCAATGCTCTCCGCGCGTGCGCCGGCAGGGAATCGATGCGCCGGGCGGGTCGCCATCTCCTCATACGTCGCCCATCTCTGGTCGACCGCGGCCTGGGCGAGCGCGGCCAGCCGTTCGGCTTCGGCGGGCTCCGAGTCGGCGAGCATCGCGTAGCGCAGCTCGCGCCGCGTGTAGTCGGCCAGGCTGAGGCGAGGGCGCGGAGAGTCGAGAAGGAACGGGTTGCCGCCCTCGGCCCGCGCCATCGGGTCGTAACGCACCAGCGGCCAGTACCCGCTGGCGACGGCGCGGTACTGCTGGTCGAGTCCGCTGCGCATCTCGATGCCGTGCGCGATGCAATGGCTGTACGCGATGATCAGTGACGGTCCGTCGTAGGCCTCGGCCTCCCGGAAGGCCTTCAAGGTCTGCTGCGGGTCGGCACCCATCGCCACCCGTGCGACGTACACGCTGCCGTACGCAATCGCCTGCAGCGCGAGGTCTTTCTTCTCGACCGTCTTGCCGGCCGCGGCGAACTTCGCCACCGCGCCCAGCGGCGTCGCCTTCGAAGCCTGGCCGCCGGTGTTCGAGTAGACCTCGGTGTCGAGGACGAGCACGTTGACGTCACGACCGGCCGCGAGGACGTGGTCGACTCCCCCGGACCCGATGTCGTACGCCCACCCGTCGCCGCCGACGATCCAGACACTCCGCCGTACCAGGTAGTCGAGCACGCTGCCCAGGTCGGCCGCCGCGGGCGTGCCGAGCACCTCCAGCCGCCGGCGCAGCTCCTCCACGCGCTCGCGCTGAGCCGCGAGCTCGGACTCGGTGCGCTGCGCAGCGCGAAGCATGTCGTCGACGAGGTCCGGGCCGACCTTCTCCGCGAGCTCGGACAGCCGTGACCGAGCCAGCGACTCGTGGTGATCGGCGGCGAGCCGCAGGCCGAGCCCGAACTCGGCGTTGTCCTCGAACAGGGAGTTGGCCCACGCCGGCCCGCGGCCCGCGGCGTTGGTGGTCCACGGCGTGGTCGGCAGGCTGCCGCCGTAGATCGACGAGCACCCAGTCGCGTTGGCGATGACCGCCCGGTCCCCGAACAGCTGGGACAGCAGCTTGAGGTACGGCGTCTCGCCGCAGCCGGCGCACGCCCCCGAGAACTCGAAGAGCGGGGTCAGGAACTGCGTGCCTCGCACCGTGCCGAAGTCGACCCGCGGCCGCTCGGGCACCGGCAGGCTTTCGAAGAACGCGATGTTCTGGCGCTCGCTCGCAAGCGTGGGTTCGCGGTCGGTCAGGTTAATGGCCTTGCGGTCCGGATCCTCGGGAGCGCTGACCGGGCAGGCCTCGACACACAGCGCACATCCGGTGCAGTCCTCGACGTACACCTGCAGGCTGTAACGGGAGTTCGGCATGCCTCTCGCGTCGAGCGGAGCTGACCGAAACTCGGCCGGAGCGCCGTCCAGGAGGTCGGCGTCGTAGTACGTCGATCGGATCACGCTGTGCGGGCAGACGAAGCTGCAGTTGCCGCACTGGATGCACAGCTCCGGATCCCAGGACGCGACCAGGTCGGAGATGTTTCGCTTCTCGTAGGCCGCGGTTCCTGACGGCCAGGTTCCATCGACCGGAAGTGCACTGACCGGAAGCTCGTCGCCCTGGCCGGCCAGCATCGTCGCGGTGACGTCGCGAACGAACGACGGCGCCCCCGCCGGAACGAGACTCGGCAGCGGGCGCTGCGAAGTCACGTCGTCGGGAAGCGGCACGCGGCCAAGTCCGGCGAGCGCTCGGTCGACCGCGGCAAGGTTCGCGCTCACTACGCCCTGGCCACGCCGGCCGTAGGTGTGCTCGATCGCCTGCTTGACCCGTTCAAGTGCGGTGTCGCGCTCGAGCACGCCCGAGAGTGCGAAGAAGCAGGTCTGCAGCACGGTGTTGACCCGCCCGCGCAGCCCGGCCTCGGCGGCGATGCGGCTGGCATCGATGACGTAGACCTGCAGACGCTTGTCGAGGATCTGGGTCTGCACCGGGAGCGGAAGAGCGTCGAACACGTCCTCGGGCGCGACCGAGCTGTTCACCAGCAGAACCGCGCCGGGCGCGGCGCGGGCCAGCACCTCCGGACGGGTCAGCAGGCCGAACTGGTGACAGCCGACGAACTCCGCCTGGTCGACCAGGTAAGGCGCGCGGATCGGCCGCGGTCCGAACCGCAGGTGTGACACGGTCTGCGACCCGGACTTCTTGGAGTCGTAAACGAAGTACGCCTGCGCGTACATCGCCGGATCCTCGCCGATGATCTTGATCGTGTTCTTGTTCGCGCCGACCGTCCCGTCCGAGCCGAGGCCGAAGAAGACGGCGCGGACGGTGCCCTTCGGCTCGATGTCGAGTGGTGGACCGTAGGGAATGCTGGTGCCCGAGACGTCGTCGTTGATGCCGACGGTGAAGCGGGATCGCGGCTGCGCCCGGCCGAGCTCGTCGAAGACGCCGGCCGCCATGGCGGGCGTGAACTCCTTGGAGGACAGCCCATATCGGCCACCGACCACGAGCGGCAACCGGTCGCGGTCCCCCCGAGCGACGGCCTCCGCGAGCGCGGTGGAGACGTCGAGGAAGAGCGGTTCTCCCAGCGAACCCGGCTCCTTCGTCCGGTCGAGCACGGCAACCCGCCGCGCCGCACGAGGCAGTACGTCGATCAGCGCATCGGCGGGAAACGGCCGATAAAGCCGCATCGTCACGACCCCGATCCGTTCACCGCTCGCGACCAGGCGCGCGACCGTCTCCCGCAACGTCTCGGCGCCAGAGCCCATCGCGACCACCACCCGGTCAGCCTCCGGGTGGCCGGCGTACTCCACCAGTCCGTAGCGGCGGCCGGTGCGCTCGGCGAGCAGGTCGAGCGCGGCTTGGATGTGTGCCGGAGCCGCGGCGTAGAACGGGTTGACGGTCTCGCGAGCCTGGAAGTAGACGTCCGGGTTCTGAGCCGTCCCGCGGATCACCGGGTGATCGGGTGACAACGCCCTGCCCCGGTGCGCATGGACGAGCTCGGTGGGCACGAACGCGGCCAGGTCCTCGTCGGACAGCTGCTCGATCGTGTTGAGCTCGTGCGACGTGCGGAACCCGTCGAAGAAATGCACGAAGGGAATCCGGGCTCGAAGCGTCCCGGCATGGGCGACCGCAGCGAGGTCGTGTGCCTCCTGGACGCACGACGAGGCGAGCAGCACCGCCCCGGTCTGCCGCACGGCCATCACGTCCGAGTGGTCGCCGAAGATCGACAGGCCTTGCGCAGCGAGCGAACGGGCCGCGACATGGAAGACCGTTGGCGTGAGTTCGCCGGCGATCTTGTACATGTTCGGGATCATCAGCAGCAAGCCCTGCGAGGCGGTGAACGTCGTCGCCATCGCGCCGCCCTGCAGGGCCCCGTGCAGCGCACCGGCCGCGCCCGCCTCGCTCTGCATCTCGACGACCGTCGGCACGGTGCCCCAGATGTTCGCCCGGTGACGCGCAGCCCACTCGTCGGCGGACTCGGCCATCGGCGAGGCAGGAGTAATCGGGTAGATGCAGCACACCTCGCTGAGCCGGTAGGCAACCGACGCGGCGGCGGCATTGCCGTCCACAGTGACCCGGCTCACGGCTGCGCCATCCCCGCACGAGGCTCCGGCACCATCTCGATCGCGTGCACCGGGCACTGCTCGAAGCAAGTGGCACAGCCGGTGCATCGGTCGTAGTCGAAGCGATAGCGGTTGCCGATGCCCAGCTTGATGACCGCATCTTCCGGGCAGGCCCCCAAACAGCCATCACATTCGAAGCAGTTGCCGCAGGACAGGCAACGCCCGGCTTCGAAGCTGGCTTGTTGCGCCGAGAGGCCGCCCACCACCTCGCCGAAGTCCACGACCCGCTCGGCCGGCGACCGCTCGGGCTGGGCGCGGCGTGCCGCATCGCCGAAGTACCAGAGGTTCAACCCGTCGAACTCGGCGATCGGATGCTTGCCGGCGACGCCGGCCGGCACACCGCGCAGCCAGGCGTCGATGTGCAGGGCGGCCTTCTTGCCGTGGCCGACGCCGACCGTCACCGTCCGCTCGGCGGGCACCATGTCTCCACCCGCGAACACGCCGGCGCAGCCGGTCATCATCGTCTCGGAGACGATGACCGTGCCGTCATCGTCGAACTCGACACCGGGCACGGACCGCAGGAAGGCCGTGTCGGTTCGTTGGCCCAGAGCCAGGATCACCGTGTCGGCAGCAAGCTGTTCGAACTCACCCGTCGGGGTCGGGACACCGCGCTCGTCGAGTCGCATGACCTCGACCGTGAGATCGGGACCGTCGAACGCGCTGATCGTCCGCAGCCAGTTGATCCGCACGCCCTCGCGCTCGGCGTCCGCCGCCTCGTCCTCGTGGGCGGGCATCTGCGCCCGAGTGCGGCGATAGACGATCAACGTCTCCTCCGCACCCAGCCGGCGGGCCGTGCGGGCGGCATCCATCGCGGTGTTGCCACCGCCGTACACCGCGACCCTGCGCCCGATCGCCGGACGCTCGCCGGCGGCGACATCGGCGAGGAACGGGAGCGCATCGATGATGCGACCCGTGTCTCGAGCCGGAATATCCACCCGGTTGGACAGGTGCGCACCGACAGCGACGAAGACGGCGTCGAACCGACCCTCACGGCGCTCCGCGTCGAGATCGCTCACCGTGTGGCCGCCCGTGAAGCGCACTCCGAGAGCGGCGATCCGGGCCAGCTCGGCGTCGAGCACGTCGCGTGGCAGCCGGTACGACGGGATGCCGTAACGCATCATCCCGCCCGGCACCTCCGCACTGTCGCGAATCTCGACGTCATGGCCGCGGCGAGCCAGGTGGTACGCCGCGGACAGCCCGC
The DNA here is from genome assembly GCA_035504215.1 of Mycobacteriales bacterium. NCBI lineage: Bacteria > Bacillati > Actinomycetota > Actinomycetes > Mycobacteriales > Mycobacteriales bacterium. Next base: position 1,764 of record DATJSI010000145.1, on the reverse strand, counting down.
TGGGACCGGCCCCGACGACCAGCACCCGCTTGCCGCTGCTCCGCGCACGATCCGTGAACTGCCATCCGTGGTCGATTGCTTGGTCGCCGAGAAAGCGCTCGACCGAGTGGATCGACACCGCGCTGTCGAGATCGGCCCGGTTACAGGCGGTCTCGCACGGGTGGTAGCAGACCCGCCCGTGGATGGCCGGGAACGGGTTGTCCGCCACGAGTGCCCGCCAGGCGTTCTCGGTCCGTCCGGCCTGGATCTCCGCCAGCCAGGCCTGAATGTTCTCCCCTGCCGGACAACCCGCATTGCACGGCGGGAGCAGATCGACGTACGACGGCCGCCGGTTGCGCACCGGACCGGCGCGGGACTGCCCGTGGACGAGGTCGGGCAGCGACGTCATGTCGCGTCGTGTCATGTGTTCACCCGCTCGTCATTCGCCGTTGCGAGCACCCGGTGCAGCCTTTGGTGGTGCACGCTTTCGCCCGTCGTGGGCAGACATTTCCAGCCCGACAGCGCGCGGACTAGGGCCGAAGGTCCCACCCGCGAGTGGTCGAACGCCGGGTCACGAGAGCGAGGTTCGCGCATGCCTGCACCATGAGAGCGCCCCGGTCGTGCGCCTTCTCACGATGCCTTCAGGAACGAACTTGACACTGGCGTGGGGCTAGTACGACTACCTGTAGTAGATAGGCATATTCGACTACTACAGGTGGTAGTGGAAGGTCATGTCAGCGAAGCGCACTTCGGGCACGACCCTGGACCCCGCGCTTCGATTCGTTGCCGAAGCACCTCCTGACGCAGACTCGCCCGCCGCAAAGCCGGCCGGTCGCCGATGGGAGCTCGGCTCACGGCAGTGGCGCGGATTCCTCTTCGCCATCGCCGCCCTCGCGTTCCTCGTCCGGCTGATCCCCGTCCTTCGCGGTGGTGGCCTGACCTTCTACGGGCGCTACGACGACGGCGTCTACTACGCCGCTGCCGATGCGCTGACCTTCGGCCGCGTGCCATACCGCGACTTCGTCCTGCTTCACCCGCCGGTGATCATGTTGGCGGTCGCGCCGTTCGCGGCGCTCGGCCGGATCACCAGCGACCAGGTCGGGATGGCAACCGCCCGGGTCGCTTTCATGGCGATCGGCGCGCTGAACGCGACCCTTGTCGCCCGCCTCGCTCGTCGCTGGGGACTGGTGGCGGCCGTGGTCGCCGGAATCATCTACGTCGGTTGGCTGCCCGCCGTGTTCGCCGAACAGACCGTTCTCATGGAACCGATCGGCGGCGCAGCCATCCTCGTCGCGCTGCTGCTCCTGGTGAAGCGTCCGACGCTGGTCACGGCTCGCGCCGAGTGGTTGGCCGGCGGCGCGCTCGGGTTCGCAGCCGTCACAAAGATCTGGTACCTCGCACCGTGGGCCCTGCTCGTGCTGTGGCCACTGCTGCAGCGCCGGCTCGGGTCGGCGCTGCGGATCCTCGGCGGCGGCGTGATCGTCGCTGCGATCATCGTGGCGCCGTTCGCCGTACTCGCCCGCGGACGGATGTGGGACATGGTCATCCGCGACCAGCTGCTGCGCCCGGCCGGGACGGTGCCGCGACTCGGCCGGCTCGCGGACGTCGCCGGAGCCTCGCTGATCCACCACAGCCCGGCCCGCTGGGTGCTGGCGATCGTCGTACTCGTCCTCATCGCGGCGTGCGCCACCCTGTCGGCCAAGGACCGCTCGGCGCGGCTGATCACCGCGCTGTTCGTCGTCGACCTGCTTGTGCTGCTCGCGAGCCCGTCGTACTTCCTTCACT
>DATJSI010000144.1 GCA_035504215.1 Mycobacteriales bacterium | reverse complement strand
TGCCCCTTGGTGACGTCGCCCACCGGGACCTCGATCGGAGCGCCGGTGTTGATCACCTCGGCGCCGCGGACCAGGCCGTCGGTCGGCTCCAGCGCGATCGCGCGGACCATGTTGTCGCCGATGTGCTGCTCGACCTCCAGGGTCAGCGTCCTCGCCGTCTCCCCCTCGCCGGCGAAGGCGAGATCCACGTGCAGCGCGTAGTAGATCTCCGGCATGTGCTCGGAAGGGAACTCCACGTCGACGACCGGGCCGATGACCCGGGCGACGCGGCCGGTTCCCGTCGCGGTGTCCCCGCTCTCCGCGGGGTTTTCTACGGTGGCGGTCATGGTTGGTTACTCACTCCCTGCGTTCGCATCAGCGAGCGCGTTCGCTCCGCCGACGATTTCGCTGATTTCCGAGGTGATCTCGGCCTGCCGGGCATTGTTCGCTTCCCGGGTCAGCCGGTCTATCAAGTCGTTCGCGTTGTCTGTGGCGGCTTTCATCGCGCGCCGCCGCGCCGCCAGCTCGGAGGCCGCTGCCTCCAGCATGGCGTAGTAGATCCGGCTGGCTATGTACTGGGGCAGCAGCGAGTCGAGCACGATGTCCGTGGACGGCTCGAATTCGTAGGACGGCAGCGGGCCGCCGGGCGGCGGCCCCTCCTTCTCCTCGATTTGCAGGGGCACCAGCCGCCGGACGGCCGGCCGCTGCGTGAGCATCGAGACGAACTCCGTCGACACCAGGTAGATCTCGTCCACCCCGCCCTCGGCGGTCGGGGTCGTGAACGCCTCGAGCAGCGCGGTGGACACCTGCTCCGCGTCAGCGTATGAGGGCCGGACGGAGAAGCCGCTCCACTCGCGCTCGATCGGGATATCACGGAAGCGATGCCAGCCGATGCCTTTGCGGCCCGCCACATAGATGACGTTCTGCACGCCCTCGTCCGTGTTGCGCTGCCGCAGCCTGGCGGACTCGCGCAGCACGTTGGAGTTGTAGCCGCCCGCGAAGCCGCCGTCGCTGGTCAAGACGAGCACCGCTGCCCTGGTGACCGACTCGGGCTCGGAGACCATTGGGTGGTTGAGCGAGCCGGACCGGCTGACCAGCGCCTCCACCGCCGTGGTGAGCTCGCGCGCGTACGGCTCGGCCGCCCGCGTGCGCTGCTGCGCCCTGATGATCCGTGACGACGCGATCAGCTCCTGGGCGCGGGTGATCTTGCCGATCGACTTGACCGCCCTGATCCGCGCCCGGACCACGCGAAGCTGTGCCGCCATGGCGCCTACTCGCCGCCCTCGGCGCTCGAGGCGCCCGAGGCGTCCGCGCCGTCCGAGGCGTCCGAGGCGTCGCCGGACAGGCCCACGCCTTCGGCGGTCGCGCCCGCGGTGTCGCTGTCGCCCGCGGTGTCGTCGGTCGCGCGGTACCTGGCGACCGACTCCTGGGCCGCCTCGCCCTCACCGAGCGGCTCGGCGGCGCTGTCCTCGTCGGACACCAGCAGCTGGCCGCCGGTCACCTCGAACGTCCGGCGGAACCTGTCGATCGTGTCCTTCAGCGCGGTGACGGTGTCCTCAGACAGGTCCTGGGTCTCCCGGATCGCGGCCAGGATGCCCGGCTGCTCACGCCGCAGGTAGTCGAGGAACTCCGTCTCGAAGCGCCTGACGTCCTCGATCGGCACGTCGTCGATCTGGCCGGTGGTGCCCGCCCAGATCGAGACGACCTCCTCCTCGACGGGGAACGGCGAGTACTGCGGCTGCTTCAGCAGCTCGACAAGCCGGGCACCGCGATCGAGCTGGGCGCGGGAGGCCGCGTCGAGGTCGGACGCGAACGCGGCGAACGCCTCCAGGTCGCGGTACTGTGACAGGGACAGGCGCAGGGTGCCCGCGACCTTCTTCATGGCCTTGATCTGGGCGTTGCCGCCGACCCTGGACACCGACTGGCCGACGTTGATGGCCGGCCGGACGCCCGCGTTGAACAGGTCGGTCTCCAGGAAGATCTGCCCGTCGGTGATCGAGATGACGTTCGTCGGGATGTAGGCCGAGATGTCGTTGGCCTTCGTCTCGACGATCGGCAGCCCGGTCATCGAGCCCCCGCCAAGGTCGTCCGACAGCTTCGCGCAGCGCTCGAGAAGCCGCGAGTGCAGGTAGAAAACATCACCGGGGTACGCTTCGCGGCCCGGCGGCCGGCGCAGCAGCAGCGAGATGGCCCGGTACGCCTCGGCCTGCTTGGACAGGTCGTCGAAGACGATGAGGACGTGCTTGCCGTCGTACATCCAGTGCTGGCCGATCGCGCTGCCGGTGTACGGGGCGATGTACTTGTAGCCGCTCGGGTCGGACGCGGGCGCGGCCACGATCGTGGTGTACTCCATCGCCCCGGCCTCTTCAAGAGCCTGCTTGATGGAGGCGATCGTCGAGCCCTTCTGGCCGACAGCGACGTAGATGCAGCGCACCTGGCGCACCGGGTCGCCGGACGCCCAGTTGTCCTTCTGGTTGATGATCGTGTCGATCGCGATCGCGGTCTTGCCGGTCTGCCGGTCGCCGATGATCAGCTGGCGCTGGCCGCGGCCGATCGCGGTCATCGCGTCGATCGCCTTGATGCCGGTCTGCAGCGGCTCCTTCACCGGCTGCCGCTGCACCACCGT
>DATJSI010000143.1 GCA_035504215.1 Mycobacteriales bacterium | reverse complement strand
CATCAGCGACGTGTGTGCGGGATCCGCCGTCCAACCCTCCCAGGTCGGCGCGTAGAGCACGGTCATCAACCGGTCTCCGACCGGCCCGCTCGCGACCCGGATTCCCTCCAGCTGCGGCCGGCCGACCTCGACGATGTCCTCGTCGCGAATGCCGACCGCTGCACGCCGGTACCGGTCGCGACCGCCCTCGCCGGCCACCCAGATCTCGGAGTAGACCTTGCTGAACGGGTTGAACGACGCCGTCTTGTCGCTGTCGCCGTGACCGACGAAGACATGGCGAACACCGGGCTCGCGCAGCATGTGGATCGTCTTGCCCACGTTCGCCGTGTAGAGCGCGACTCGGATCTCGGGCAGCGAGAAGCCCATGAACTCCACCGCCCCCGGGATGCAGACGACCGGCAGCGTGGTCGGTGCGAGCTGCGGCAGGCAGGGGCGCTCGCGAAGCACCACCAGCGCCGGCCGATGCAGGCGCTCGACGACCGGCAGCCACATGTTCACCTGGTACGCCGAGTCGTCCGCGCCGGTGTGGTACAGCATCACCTCCGAGTGCAGCTCGCGCACCCGCGCGAGAACTGCATTCAGATAGGCGTCGCGAATGAGCGCTCCGCGGGACCGCACGAGCCACGCCAACGCGCCGAGGACCGCGATCAGCTCGACCCCGACGACAGCGCCGACGATCACGTAGAGCACAACCGGCTGCTGGGCGACGACAGCGATTGCGGCACCGACCAGCGCCACTGCCGACAGCCCATGGAACCGCTCGGACAACCTGCGCTGCATCACGTCGGGTAGGTAAGGCGGCCCGTCGATGCCGGTCAGGTCGATGTTCAAGGACTCGACCGGCAGCACCGCACGCCGTCGGACCAGGACGAGCAGCAGCTGGTAGATGATCCGCAGGCCCGCGACCAGCAGGACCAGCGCGAGGCCCGCACGCTCGTCGTGCCTGGCGGCCCAGGCGGCTGAGACCACCAAGATCGCCATCGATGCCTCGCGCACCAGCGTGCGGGTGGCGATGCCGAACTGGCCGCGGGCGAGCGCGGCCCGAAGATCCTCGTTCGCGACGACCGCGACGTCCATCGCCTGGCTCACGGCGATCGCGACCAGCGCCGCAACCGCCCAGCCGAAGATCGCGGCGACCGGAAGGAGTGCGTACGCCGCGAGAGCGACCAGGCCGGTCAGCCGGGCCGACAGCTGCGCGGTCCGCAGTCCGCCACCGTTCTCGCCACCGCCGCCCTGCTCCTCCGGGCGCTCGACGGCAGCGCCGTGAGACTGCTTCGGCTGGCTCACGGCGACTCGTGCTCGAGCGCCGCCTCGACCTCCGCCTCCGCTTCCTGCATCTCGACCTGCTCCTCGACCGCCTCGGCGGCGCCGGCCGGCCGCGCCGAGCGAGCGGCGACCGTGGGGGCAGGTCGGCGCACGTCGACGACCTGGCCGGTCACGTCGGAGACGAGGACGTCGACGGCGGTCTGCGCGACGACTCGAGCATCCAGCAGGTCGCCGGCCGGCTCGACACCGAAGGCCTTGGTGCGCATCGGGGTCGCCGTTCGCTCCGGGTTGATGCAGTTGACCCGGACTCCGAGGTCGGTCCACTCCTCGGCCAGCGCCTGCGTGAGGTTGACGACGGCGGCCTTGCTCGAGGAGTAAAGGCTGTATCCGGCACGTCCGCGCGTGTAGCTGCTCGACGTGAACAGCAACAGCTGGCCCGCGGTCTCCTCGAGATAGCCGGCGCCGAGCCGCGCGATCTGCACCGGGGCCACGTAGTTGACACCGATCATCTCGGCGACGGTGCGATCGTCCGTCTCCGACAACGGCCCGGTGGTCAACACTCCGGCCGTCACGATGATGTAGTCGATCCGGCCGGCGTCGCCGTGCACCTTCGACAGCGCCGCCTCGACCTCGTGCGGGTCCTCGACGTGCGTGTCGGTCGTCGACCGGCTGAACCGGTACACCCCGGCGCCGTACTCCTCGAGCAGTACGGCGATGTCCGCGCCGATGCCGTAGCTCCCGCCGAAGACCACGGCCACCCGACCGCGCAACGCCTCGCCGTAGGCGGCGGGTCCCGACAGCGGCGCGACCGTCGACGAGCTGAGCTGGAACAGCTTGTCCGCGATGAACAGGTCGACCGGCGCGGTCACCTTCATGTTGTGCTCGGACCCTTCGACCACCTTGATCGCGACGTCCGGGAGGTACTTCAGCACCACGCTGCAGTCGTCGGTCGCGGAGAAGGCGGGGTCCTGCCAGGCCAGCTCGTACGCCTTCCGGATGGTCGAAAGGGTGAAGGCCTGCGGAGTCTGGCCGCGCCGCAGCAGGCTACGGTCAGGGATGTCGACGATGATTTCGCCGCTGGAGTCGACCACGATAATCGTGTCCGCGGAGGCGATCGCGGTGTCGACCGCGTCGTAGTTGCGCAGCTCGTTGACGCACTCGCGGATCACGCGCTGCGTGATCAACGGGCGGACCGCGTCATGGAACAGGACGTTGCACTCTTCTGTCCCGAGGTGGTCGAGCGCGATCTTCGTCGTGTCGTTACGGGTCACGCCGCCCTCGAGCACCGCCACGACCTTCCGGAAGCCGCGCGCGGCGATGATCGCCTCGATGTCGGGCACGTAGCCGGGCGTCATCATCACGACGATCTCGTCGACCTCGGCGGTTGCCTCGAAGGCGGCGAGCGTGTGCTCGATGATCGCCTTCCCGGCGACCTTCAGCAGCTGCTTCGGGGTCTCGAGACCGACCCGGGTGCCCACTCCGCCGGCGAGAACGACGCCGACGGTTCGCCGCCGCCTCTTGCTTGCTGCCATTACGCGCGCAGCCTAGACCACGGGCGGGCGGCCCAACCGGGTCAACCGCCACGCCGTGCGCCACTGGATCGGCCGCCGATCCCCGCTCGGCAGCCGGGCTCCGTCGACGAACCCCCGGATGCTCTCGCGCAGGTCGGAGACCCGCCGGCAGCGCAGCACGGTGGCGCTCACCCAGACCGCGAGGTAGCCCGTCGCGAGCAGCCACGGCAGGTTTCGCCGGGCGACCCACACCCGGTTCCGCGTGTCGTAGTAGCGGTGCTCGGCACCTCGGAACGGCTCGGCCTCCGGGTTGAGCACCATCAGGTCGGCGTCGTAGTGGACCCGGTATCCCCCGTCGACCATGCGCCAGGCCAGCTCGATCCCCTCGTGGCCGTAGAAGAATTGCTCCGGCCAACCGCCGCAACCATCGAACGCGGTACGCCGGATCAGCGAAGCGCCCTCCCAGAACCAGGCGACGTCACCGGAACGAGCGGCATCGGCGGCTCGCAGCCGTGGGACGTGCCGCCGAGAGGTCGGCAGCCCGGTCGGGTCGACCGCCCGCGGTTGGAGCACGCCGAGCGCGGCGTCGGAGTCGAACTCGTCCACCGCGCGCTCGAGCAGGTCGTCACCGACCAGCTCGGCGTCGTCGTCGAGAAAGAGCAGGATGTCGCCGTCGACCTCCGCAGCCCCGATGTTGCGCGCCGCAGGGACGCCGACGTTGTCTTCCAACGCGATCGAGCGCACACCGTCCGGAAGCTCCACCGGCACCCAGCCGTTGCCGACCACGACGCAGTCGACCGCCACCTGCTCCTGACCGAGGACGGAGGCCAGCGCGTTCGCCAACTCCTTGGAGCGGTTGCCCATGCTCAGCACGACGCAGCCGACAGAGGTCACCGCAACCGGTCCGACGTCACGGTCGCCAGCAGGTGTCCGACCACCACGATCCCCGCGACCACGAGGAGGCCCACGTCGAGCACGCGGAAGGCGCTCAACCCGCCGCGGGCCGCGTCGACGACGGCTGCGACCACCGCGAGCATGGTCAGCTCGAGGGCGAGCAGCGCTCGGTTGAACGGCATGGCGGCAGCGAACCGGCGTAACCGGCGGATCAGCCCGGCTCGCGACCGGGCCGTCTCGGCGGTGTCGGCAACCCGCTCCAGGCCGGTTTGCGCGCGGGCGACGTGCACGAGGTCGGTCTCCGCCTTGCTGAGCAACGCGAGGAAGCCGGTCGCCAGCCCGACCGCGGTCCAGCCGCCGATCGACCCCAGGCCGCCGTCGGCATGCACCCCCACCGCGACCGCGAGCGCGCCGTCGGTGACGTAGTGCGCCACCCGATCGACGTAGATACCCACCGGGCTGTGCTGTCCCCGCCACCGGGCCAGCTCGCCATCGACGCAGTCGACGGTGCCCTGCACCTGGATCAGCAGGAACGCGACAACGGCCGACCAGAGGTGCGGAATTGTCAGTACGACGGCGGAGCCGATCCCCAGCACGACCAGCGACCACGTGACCGCGTTGGCGCTCACCCGGGTGGGGACGAGCGCGCGGGTCAGGTAGATCGAGAGGTGTCGCTGGTAGAGCCGACCGGCCCAGTGCTCGCCACTGACGCGGCCGACGGTCGACGGCGGCTGCGCCACCGCTCGAAGCTCCGCGATCGACGGGCGCGGGTTCGCCTGGCTGGTTCCGGTGCCGGCGGTCACGCGTTGTCGTCTTCGTCGAGGTACATCTCCAGGATGTCCTCGATCGGCCCGGTCACGAGCGGCTGGTCCCGGCGCAGGTAGATCCCCCGACTGCACCAGCGCCGGAGGTCGTTCTCGTTGTGAGAGACCAGAAGCATCGTGCGCCCCTCGCCGAGCATCCGGTCGATGACGACGCCGCACTTGCGCCGGAACGCCTTGTCGCCGACCGCCAGCACCTCGTCGACGAGGAGGATCGGCTCCTCCATCCGGGTCACGATCGAGAAGGCGAGTCGCGCCCGCATGCCGCTCGAGAAATGCATCACAGGGGTGTCCACGAACCGCGCGACGCCGGCCCACTTCATGATCTCGTCGAACCGCTCGTCGGTCTGCTCACGGCTGAAGCCGTGCAGCGAGGAGATGAGGTAGACGTTCTCGCGCGCGGTGAGATCGCCGACGAAACCGGCCGACAGCTCGATCATCGCGCCGACTCCACCGTTGACCTCGATCACGCCCTCGTCCGGCAACATGACGCCCGCGACGAGCCGGAGCAAGGTGCTCTTGCCGCAGCCGTTGCGCCCGACCACACCGACCGACTCGCCTTTGGCCACCGTGAACGACACGTGCCGCAGTGCCCAGTAGTCGGTGCCGGCCGCCGACTTGCCCTGGATGAGGAGGTTCTTCAGCTCCAGCCGGCGTCGGCGGTTGAGGGCGAACTTGATGCCCAGGTCATGAACCGCAATCGCGTCGCCCACGGCCTAGAGCTCCTTCAGGACCAGGCGCTCGACCCGGCTGAACACGCTGAAGCCGACGATGAGGATCACGAACGCGCCGATGACCGAGAAGTACACCGGGCGCCAGGTGGTCCAGTACCCCGGCAGCCAGACGGCACGGTTGACCTCGAGGATCCCAACCATCGGGTTGTAGCTGTCCCATCGCCGCGCGGACCCGGTCAACCGTTGCAGCGGATAGAGGGCGGGGACCAGGTAGAACAGCATCCGGATGAAGATCCCGATGCCGCGTTGTACGTCGCGGAGCACCGTGTTGAGCGAGGAGATCAGCAACGCCATGCCCGTGCAGATCATCAGCTCGAGCAGCAGCACCAGTGGCAGCGCGAAGACGAACGGCGACGGCTTCACGCCGTAGATCCACGCAACGATCAGCAGGATCGGCAGGCTGAGCACGAACTCGACGGTCTTCACCGCGACGTCGGCGAGCGGATAGATCTCGCGCGGCAGAGCGATCGACGTGATCAGCCGTGAGTTCTGCCGCAGGGTGGACGTCGACGAGTTGACCGTGGATGCGAACCACTGCCACGGCAGGATCGTCGAGGAGATGAACAGCGGGTACATCGGGTAGCTCTTGTGGAAGATCTTGAGCAGCAGGAAGTACGTCCCGATGAGCAGCGCCGGCTCGAGCAGGGACCAGGCATAGCCGAGCACGGATCCGGCGTACTTCTGGCGGAGCCCGCGCTCGGTGAGCATGCGGAGAACGTCGCGGCGCTCCCAGATGTCGTAGACCCGGTCGAGCACCGGAAGGCCTGCAGCCGAGCTGACCCGGCTGCCTTCGTGCAACCGGCGAAACCGCAGGCCGGCCGTGCCTGCCGATGACTCCGCCACGCGATCACGGTATACGGATCAACGTCTCCGGCCCGATATCCGCGAGTGCGGCGCAGCCCGAAAGCGCCATGGTCAGCTCCAGCTCCGCGAGCAGGCTGCGCAGCACATGGCGCACGCCGTCCTCGCCGCCGAGCCCGAGCCCGTACACGTAAGGGCGGCCGTAGAGGACGGCCCGCGCGCCGAGGCCGAGCGCCTTGAGCACGTCCGACCCGGTGCGCACGCCGGAGTCCAGGAGCACGTCGGCGCGCCCGTCGACGGCAGCCGCCACCGCCGGCAACGCGTCGAGCGCGGCGATCTCGCCGTCGACCTGGCGGCCGCCGTGATTGGAGACGACGACGCCTTCGACCCCGGCGTCGATCGCCCGCCGCGCGTCGTCCGGGTGCAGCACGCCTTTGAGCGCGATCGGACCGTCCCAGTGTTCGCGCACCCAGGCCAGGTCCGACCAGGTGTTGCCGGGATCGCCGAACATCGACTGCCACCGCAGGATGGCCCCGGACGGGTCCTCCTCCGGCGACTTGTCGAGCCCGGCCAGGAACACCGGGTCGGAGAAGTAGTTCGCCAGTCCCTTGCTGTGCAGGAACGGCAGGAAGCCATGGCCGAGGTCCCGCGGTCGCCACGCGAGGATGAACGTGTCGAGGGTGAGGAGCAACGCGGAGAACCCGGCCGCGCGGGCGCGGGCCAGCAACGAGGCCCCCACCTCGCGGTCGCGCGGCCAGTAGAGCTGGAACCAGCGCGGCGCGTCACCGCCAGCCTGCGCCACCTCCTCCATCGAGTACGACGACACGGTCGACAACGCGAACGGCACCCGCACGCTCGCTGCTGCCCGGGCCACCGCCAGCTCGGCATCGGGATGCACGATGCCCTGCACGCCGATCGGGGCCAACGCGACCGGCGCCGGCATCGCCGTGCCCAGCACGGTCGTCGCGAGGTCCCGCACGGACACGTCGCACAAGAACCGTGGCACGATCCGCATCCGCTCGAACGCCGCGCGGTTGGCCCGCGCCGTCGACTCCGATCCTGCGCTTCCGGCGACGTATCCGAATACCTCGGGCGGCAGCGCCGCCTGCGCCGCAGCTTCAAGCGCCGCATGGTCGATCGGGTACGACGGCACGACCCCCACGGTGCCGTTGAGGTAGATCTCGTTCTGGTAGTTCGAGAAGGGCAGAGGCAGCTCGGTCATCGGGAGCAGCATGTCACGAGGCACCGCCAGTCAATAGAGTCTGTCCATGCGCAAGGTCCTGATCGCCAACCGCGCGGAGATCGCGATCCGGGTTGCGCGCGCCTGCCGCGATGCCGGCCTCGCCAGCGTCGCCGTCTACGCCGACCCGGACCTGAATGCGCAGCACGTGCAGCTCGCCGACGAGGCCTATGCGCTCGACGGTTCCACCCCGGCCGAGACCTACCTCGACATCGACAAGCTGCTCGGCATCGCCAAGCGCTCGGGCGCGGATGCGGTGCACCCGGGCTACGGGTTCCTGTCCGAGAACGGCGCCTTTGCGACCGCGGTTCTCGAAGCGGGCTTGACCTGGATCGGGCCGCCGCCGGCGGCAATCGACGCGCTGGGCGACAAAGTGAAGGCGCGGCACATCGCCGCCGATGTCGGCGCGCCGCTCACTCCCGGCACACCCAACCCGGTGTCGGGTGTCGACGAGGTGTTCGAGTTCGTGGACACCTACGGGCTGCCGGTCGCCATCAAGGCGGCGTACGGCGGTGGCGGGCGCGGCTTGAAGGTCGCCCGCAACCGTGAGGAGATTCCCGAGCTCTACGACAGCGCCGTACGCGAGGCGGTTGCGGCGTTCGGCCGCGGCGAGTGCTTCGTCGAGCGCTTCCTGGACCGACCGCGGCACGTCGAGACCCAGGTCATCGCCGACCAGCACGGCACGGTCGTGGTCGTCGGCACCCGTGACTGCTCGCTGCAGCGCCGCAACCAGAAGGTCGTCGAGGAGGCGCCGGCGCCGTTCCTCAGCGACGAGCAACGCGACCGGCTCTATTCGGCCAGCAAGGCGATCGTCGGTGCGGCCGGCTACGTCGGTGCCGGGACCTGCGAGTTCCTGGTCGCCCAGGACGGTTCGATCTCCTTCCTCGAGGTCAACACCCGGCTGCAGGTCGAGCACCCGGTCACCGAGGAGACCAGCGGCGTCGACCTCGTTCTCGCCCAGTTCGCTATTGCCGACGGCCAGCACATCGAGCAGGACGACCCGACCCCTCGAGGGCATGCCATCGAGTTCCGGATCAACGCCGAGGACGCCGGCCGCGGCTTCCTTCCGGCGCCGGGCACGATCACCGAGTGGCGGGTGCCGCTCGGCCCGGGGGTCCGGGTCGACTCCGGTTACGTCGCCGGCGACACCGTCCCGAGCGCCTTCGACTCGCTGATCGCGAAGCTCGTCGTCACCGGCGCGAGCCGGCGCGAGGCGATCAACCGGGCCCGCCGCGCGCTCGACGAGTTCGAGGTCGGCGGGATGCCGACGATCATCCCGTTCCACCGCCTGGTGCTGACCGATCCGGCGTTCGTCGACGAGCCGTTCTCCGTGCACACCCGCTGGATCGAGACCGAGTGGACCGGGTCCGTTCCGCCGTACGACGCGGGACCCTCGGCCGAGCCCGGTGCGGTCGAGCGCGGTGCGGTCGAGCGCGAGCGCATCACCGTCGAGGTCGGCGGCCGGCGGTTCGAAGTCAGCCTGCCCGGCGGGCTGGGCTCGGGCGCTGCTCCCGCCCGGCGCAAACCGCCGTCGGCTCATCGCGCCGCGACCGGTGGCGGAGCGCTGTCGGGCGACGCGCTGACCGCACCGATGCAGGGCACCATCGTCAAGGTGGTCGCCGAAGAAGGCCAGCAGGTGGAGGCGGGCGACATCGTCGTGGTGCTCGAAGCGATGAAGATGGAGCAGCCGCTCAACGCGCACCGAGCCGGGCGGGTCGTCGACCTCAGCGCGCAGATCGGCAACGTCGTGGGTGCCGGCGAGCTGCTCTGCCGGATCGTCGAGGAGTAGCCGGGCAGCCGAGGCGCCGTCCAGGGCTACCGGCGGTGCTCAGTCGGCCGTCGACAGGTGCAGCTGGCGGGCCGCCTCGGTGATGCTGCCGGTGATCGACGGGTAGATCGTGAACGTCTGGGACAGCTGGTCGACGGTCAGGCCGTGCTGCACCGCCATCGCCACCGGAAGGATCAGCTCGCTCGCGCGCGGCGCAACCACGACTCCGCCGAGCACCGCGCCCGTCCCGGGCCGGCAGTAGAGCTTCACGAAGCCGTCCTCGATGCCCTGCATCTTGGCGCGCGCGTTGGTGGCCAGCGCCAGCTTGAGCTCGCGCACCCCGCCCCGCTCGGCCGCCGCCTCAACCGCCATCAGCCCGACCGTGGCGATCTCGGGCTCGGTGAAGACGTTCGCGGAGACGGTGGCGAGCCGAAGCGGAGCGACCGCATCGCCCAGCGCGTGCCACATCGCGGTCCGCCCCTGCATCGCCGCAACCGAGGCGAGCAGGAGCAGGCCGGTGCAGTCACCCGCCGCATACACACCGGGAGCCGACGTCCGCGACACCCGGTCGACCAGGACGTAGCCGCGCTCATCGGTCAGGACGCCGGCGACGTCGAGGCCGATCTGCGCCGTGTTCGGAACCGAGCCGACGGCGACCAGGCAGTGGCTGCCGGTCAACCGACGGCCATCGGTCAGCACCACCTCGACGCCGTCCTCGGTGCGCGAGACCGCCTCCGCCCGGGCCTGACGCATGATGTGCATCCCCCGGCGGGTGAACACCTCCTCGATGAGCAGCGCGGCGTCCGCATCCTCGCTCGGCATGACCCGGTCACGGCTGGACACGAGGGTCACCTCGCTGCCGAGAGCGACATAGGCGCTCGCGAACTCCGCCCCGGTCACGCCGGACCCGATGACGACCAGGTGCTCGGGCACCGCCGGCAGCTCGTAGACCTGCTGCCAGTTCAGAATCCGCTCACCGTCCGGTTGCGCGCCCGGCAGCACGCGGGGCGCCGCGCCGGTCGCGATCAGCACGGTGTCGGCCGCGATCACTCGGGTCTCGTCGCCGTCCTCGACGGTCAGCGCCCGGGGTCCGCAGAACCGGCCCGTACCTGCGACCACCTCGACGCCCTCGCGCTCGAGCCGCGCCGCGATGTCGAGGGACTGCGCCCGGGCGAGCGACTTCACCCGCTGGTTGACCGCAGCGGCGTCGACCAGCACCTGTTCGGACGGCAGCCCGCCGCTGCGCAGCCGGACGCCGAGTGCCTCGCTGCCGGCGAAGGCCGTGATCGACTCGCTCGTCGCGATCAACGTCTTCGACGGGACGCAGTCGGCCAGCACGCAGGCGCCGCCCAGCCCTTGGCGCTCGACGACGACGACCTCGGCTCCGAGCTGGGCAGCGACCAGAGCCGCTTCGTAGCCGCCGGGTCCGCCGCCGAGAATCGCTACTCGTGTCACGGTCGACATTCTCGCCTGATCGGCAGGCCTGCTCCTCTACGCTTCGACCACGTGGCGCTCTATGCGGCGTACGGGACCAACCTGGACCCGGCGCAGATGCTCGAGCGCTGCCCGCATTCGCCGTCGCGCGGACCCGGCTGGCTGGAGGGGTGGCGGCTCACCTTCGGCGGTGAGGACC
>DATJSI010000142.1 GCA_035504215.1 Mycobacteriales bacterium | reverse complement strand
GAGCGCCGGGTTCGGACTCACCGAGGCGATCGCCGGTGGCGCATCGACCGTCAACGAGAAGCTCGCCGTGCCCCCGTCCGGGTTGGTGATGGTGAGGGCGTCGGTGCCAACCGTCGAAGCCGTGACCGACAGGGTCATGCTGGTCGACGTCAGGCCGCTCACCGTCAGCCCACTGCCGTTCGTCTGGCTCACGGTGAGGCCGCTCACGAAACCGGTGCCGGCGATACTCACGCTGATGGTCTGGCCGGCGACCACCTTGTTGGGCGTCGCGCTGTTGACCACCGGCGGCGCGTCCACGGCGAACGACATCGTGTTGCTGGCGCCGCCATCCGGGTTGTAGATGATGACGGTTGCGGGCGTGCCGACCGTGATGCCGGTCAGGCTCAGCGACACCGCGGTCGACGACAGGTAGGTCGCGCTTCCGGTCGCGTTCACCACGACCGGGGTGAAGCCGCTCTGGAAGCCGGAGCCGCCGACCGTGACGCTGAGCGTCTGCCCCGACACCAGGGCGGTGCGGCTGACCGACGTCTCCTTCGGCGCGGTGATCGTCCACGTCGCCGTGGTCAGGTCGGGGTTCGTCATCGTGATCGTCGCCGTGCCACCGTTGGTGGGCCCGGTGAAGTTGGTCAGCGTGACGGAGTCGTCGTTGGCATCGCCGTTGTTGATGCTCTTGCCGGTGACCAAACCGGAGGTGCCGGTCCAGCTCGCGCCGGTCGCCGCGAAGGTCGCGCCGGACTCGAACCCGCCACCGGTGAGAGTCAGGTTCTTCGCGGTCGGTGTCCAGCCTGAGGCCGAGGTGAGGTTCGGCAGCTCCGTGATCGAGGTCTGGAAGTGACCACCGTCGGTGTTGATCACCGAGAGCGTGTAGGTGCCCGGCTGGTCGTAGGTCTGCAGGCAGAAGTCCACCTCGGACCCGCTCGGTTGGTAGATGCTCGCCGACGGAATCGTTCCGCCGCCGGTGGAGATCAAGACCCTGATGTTCGACTTGAGGTACGCGCCGCCGGTGAAGGAGAACAGCGTGCCGGCGTACGTGTTGCCGTTCGTCGTGCAAGAGCTCGCGTCATTGTCGTTGACGACCGTTCCGGACGCCGGGGTGGTCAGCGTGGCCGACGGGGTGCTGATGTTCGTGTTGAACAACGGGTCCGAGCTCGGGTCGATCAGCGTGCTGGTCGAGTAGTTGCATCCGTTCGCACACGTCCCCGCGGAAGTCCACGTCACGTAGACGGAGACCCGGTACTCCTGGGTCGTGGACGACGTCTGGGTCGGCGTGCAGAACCCGGTCGTGTTGTTGTACCAGCACACGTCGATGAACGTGGTCAGGGAGTACGGCACGCTGTTGACGCTCTGGGTGACGGTCAGCGGGACGACCTCGTTGCCGGTGGTCGACGCGGTCGAGTCGTAGTTGCCGGCGTTGGTGGTGTCGTCCTGCGCGCTGATGTTGAGGGCGGTCGCGGCCGCGCTCGAGTAGAGCGCTGTGACCTCGGCCTGGGTCCGCCCGGACACCAGCTTGCTCACCGGCAGGGAGGTGACCGTCTCCATCTGCTGGTTGGCAAGGTAGACCGCTTCTTGATGCTGGCGCTGGTCGTTCACCCCGCGGATGTTGGCCACGAAGAACGCGACGCTCGCCGCTGACACGATCGCGATGATCAGCAGGGCGACCATCATCTCGACCATGGAGAAGCCCTCGTCCGGCCGGGAGCCTGGTCGCAGGGCACGCGAGAAGAAGCGGGTCACGTCGGCTCTATCGGCACGAGCATGGCGATGATTGATAGCCATCTGGGTGGATCGCCCGGTCAACCTGTGACGCTGTCGCCCGGGGTGCCGCCGGTGGTGACCGGACACCCGGTTGCGCCGTTGGGCTGCAGCCCGCCGCCCTGGCTGTCGTAGTACCAGACCTTGGGGTCGCCGGCATGGCTTGCGGACAGGCAGTATCCGTAGTTGCCGATGAAGTCGACCACGGACAGCGTGACGCCGCCGCTCGGCTTGATCGTCGGTTCCTTTGCCTGGATCTCGGCGATCGTCCCGTAGCTGGCGAAGTCGTCGAGGTAGATCTCTTCGAAGTTGGCGAGGTTGCGCAGGTCCTCCTTGGAGGCCGTGTCATAGGCCTTGAGCCGCTGGTTCAGGAAGACCGGGATGGCAATCGCCGCAAGGATGCCAATGATGATGATCACGACAAGCAGCTCAATCAGGGTGAACCCGGCATCGACCTCGTCGGTCTGCGGCCGGTGGTGCGCTGCGATCACTGAGGCCCTCCCCTTTGCGTCCCTCGTCGATCGCCCGATCCGAGCCTGCGGCTATGAGGCTCCGGATACCGAGCAGGTGTAGCCAGAGGTGCTGAGTGGCTGGAGTCCCCCGTTGTTGCTGTCGTAGAACCAGGTGTTTCCGGACGCGGCCGTCGCGGTGATGCAGTAGCCCTTCGACCCGGCAGAGACGATCGTCATCGCCGGCGTGCCCCCGCTGTACTCGCCGGCCTGGGAGAACTTGAAGCCCTCGGCCGATTTCAGCTGGCTGGCGCTGTCGGTGTAGGTGTTGAAGTCGGTGCTGTAGGCCTCTTCGGCGTTGGCGGCGGCGACGAGGTCGGACTTGACCGCCACGTCGTAGCCCTTGTCGCGCTGGCTCAGGAAGACCGGGATCGCGATCGCGGCCAGGACGCCGATGATGATGATGACGACCAGGAGCTCGATCATGCTGAAGCCGGCGTCAGTGGCGTCGGCGGTCCGCTGTTGGGCGGTGCGGAACACGTGATCGCCTCCATTCCGGTTGAGGGTTCCGGGCCCGGTACGGGCCGTACCGGCGGCTTGCAAGCGTTGGAGGCCCGCAGCAGATGCCGCGGGCCTCCAACGACGTTCGGTCAGATCAGCTGGCGCCGCTGACCCCACAGGTGTACGACGACGCCGCCGGCTGAACGCCGCCCGCGCTGCTGTCGTAGAACCACGTGTTGCCCGACGCGGCAACGCCGGTGATGCAGTAGCCCTGGTTCGTGTTGGACACGATGGTCAGAGCCGCAGTGCCACCGTTGTAGTCGCCACCGGCGGAGAACTTGAAGGACTCCTTGGTGGCCAGGTTGCTGGTGCTGTCGGTGTAGGTGTTGAAGTCGGTCAGGTAGGTCTCCTCAGCAGTCGCGGCGGCGACGAGGTCGGACTTGACGGCCGCGTCGTAGCCCTTCTTGCGCTGCTGGAGGAAGACCGGGATCGCGATCGCGGCAAGGATGCCGATGATGATGATCACGACCAGGAGCTCGATGAGAGTGAAGCCACCCTCATTCTCCTCCTGCATCTTGCGGAGTCGAGCGAGCATTGCGGATCCTTCCGTTGTACTTTCGGTGAGCCGCGCTGGTGAGCGCTCCCCCTCTGCGCGGCTCCCCCGAAAGGGTGCCGGCCGAGGCAGCCCGGCTAACTCACGTTGGGAGCTGTGAGTCCCGTAGCTTTGCGACCCCGCCTCACGACGGGTGTGCCCTTGCCTGGCCTTACGGCTCGATGACAAGGGATAGATCGGCTTTCCGCCGACGGACTTGAAGGGCCGGAGGCCTTGTATTTGGCCGAATTCTGTTAGCCCATTCGGCCGCATGCACGAACTGCCGCCACACGACCACGACGCGGCGCCCCGAGCCCGGGGCGCCGCGTACGCAGGGAGGGATACCGCTTGGTTCAGCTTCCGACGTGGTTGTACACGTCGAAGATCGGCAGGTAGAGACAGACGATCATCGAGCCCACGAGGCCACCGAGCACGGCGATCATGATCGGCTCGATCAGAGCGGTCAGTGCCTCAGTGGTCGCCTCGACCTCCTGGTCGTAGAACTCGGCGATCTTGTGCAGCATCGTGTCGAGCGCGCCGGTCTCCTCGCCGACCGCCATCATCTGCACGACCATCGGTGGGAAGACATCGTGCTGGCTCAGCGGCTGGGTGAGCGACTCGCCGTTGCGGACGCTGTCCTGCACGTCGCGCACGGCCGCGGTGATGGTCCAGTTGCCAGTGGTCTCCGAAACGATCTCGAGTGCCTGGAGGATCGGGACGCCTGAGTGGATCATCGTGCCCAGGTTGCGGGCGAACCGCGCGATGGCGACCTTCTGGAACAACATCCCGAACACCGGAAGGCGCAGCTTCCACGGGTCGACGATCCGGCGGACGCGCTCCTGGTGCTTGATCCGCTTCCAGGTCATGAGCCCGGCGATCCCGCCGATGATCATGATCGGCAGGATGAACTTCATCGCATGCGAGATGTCGACCAGCATCTGGGTCGGGGCGGGAAGCTGCGATCCCAGCGAGGAGAAGATCTTCGCGAACGAAGGAACGACGAACGTCAGCATGACGATCAAGGCGATGATCGCGATGCAGCCGACCACGATCGGGTAGGTCATCGCGGCCTTGATCTTCGAGCGGAGCTTGACCTCCGCCTCGTAGTTCTCGGCGATCTGGAGCAGGACCGCGTCGAGGAAGCCACCGATCTCGCCGGCCTTGCAGAGGTTCACCATCAGCGGTGGGAAGACCTTGGGGTGCTTGCCCATCGCGAGGGACAGCGCCGACCCGGCTTCGACCTCGTTGCGAACCTCGCCGATAACCCGCGCGAGCTCCTTGTTCTCGGTCTGCTCCGCCAGGATGGTGAGGGCCCGCATCAGTGACAGGCCGGAGTTGATCATCGTGGCGAACTGCCGCGAGAAGATCGCCAGGTCCTTGAGCTTGACCTTGGTACCCATGCCCGGGATCTTGATCTCGGTCTGCAGGCCCGAGTGCGCCTCGGTCACCGACACCGGGGCGTAGCCCATCGACTTCAGCCGCTGGACGACGGCGGCCTCCGTCTCGGCCGCGAGCTCGCCGTTGACCAGCTTGCCTGATCGGTCGCGGACCGCGTACTTGTACGTCGTGACTGTTGCCATGGTGCGTCCTCTCAGGCCCGGCCGGTCAGCCGGTTGAAGTCCTCGACGTGATGGCACTTGTCGAGCGCGGTCTCGTAGGTGATCCGGCCCGCCTTCACCAGCTCGGCCAGGTGCTGGTCGAGGGTGTGCATCCCGTACCGCGCCCCGGCCTGGAGTGCGGAGTAGATCTGGTGGGTCTTGCCCTCGCGGATCAGGTTGCGGATGGCGGGGGTGGCCACCATGACCTCGGTCGCGACCGCACGCGCCTTGCCGTCGTAGGTCTTGCACAACGTCTGGCAGACGACGCCCTGGATCGCACCGGCGAGCTGGACGCGGATCTGCTGCTGCTGGTGCGACGGGAAGACGTCGATGACCCGGTCGATGGTCTGCGCCGCATCCTGGGTGTGCAGGGTCGCGAACACCAGGTGGCCGGTCTCGGCGGCGGTCAGTGCCACCGAGATGGTCTCGAGGTCACGCATTTCGCCGACCAGGATGATGTCGGGGTCCTGGCGCAGAACGTGCTTCAGGGCGTTCTGGAACGACCAGGTGTCCTCGCCGACCTCGCGCTGGTTGACCAGGCAGGCCTTGTGGCTGTGCAGGAACTCGATCGGGTCCTCGACCGTCATGATGTGGTCGTGCCGCTGGCGGTTGGCCAGGTCGACCAGAGAGGCCAGGGTCGTCGACTTACCGGAACCGGTCGGCCCGGTGACCAGGACGAACCCGCGCGGCAGCATGGCGAAGTTGGCCACGCTCGGCGGGATGCCGAGGTCCTCGAGCGCCTTGATCTCGTAGGGGATGATCCGGAACGCCGCACCGAGGGCGTCCCGCTGGCGGTAGAGGTTGACCCGGAAGCGGGCCCGGCCCGGAAGCGCGAACGCGAAGTCCAGCTCGAGCTCCTCCTCGAAACGCTCCCGCTGCTTCTGGGTGAGAATCGCGTACATCATCCGCTGGATGACCGGAGGCGTGAGGATCGCACGGTCCTCCATCGGGACCAGCGTGCCGTTCATGCGCAACGTCGGGCGCGCGCCCGCTGACAGGTGCAGGTCGGACGCACCGCTGTCCTGGCACTCCACCAGCAGCTCGGAGAGCAAGCCGGCCTCCAGGCCGCTGTCCTCCTCCAGTGCCGCACGCGCATAGCTGGTGTCGAGGTCGACCTGGGGGTTGACCGAGCCGAGCGGAGGCTCGTTCGGCGGCGGAGCCATGGGCGGAGCCATCGGAGGCGCCACTGGCGCAGCCGGCGGCGGCAGCGTAGGAGCCACCGACGGCAGTGGCGCCGCGGCGGCGGGTACCGGGGCCGGGGCAGCCGGCGCGACCGACGGCGCAACGGGCGCCACCGACGGCAGGAGCGTGGCGGGCGGCGCGGACGGTGAGGTCACCGTGCCGCCGTCCGGCGACCACCCCGGGTCGAGCGGGCTTAGGCCGACCGGCGGAGCCGATTCCGACGAAACCATCGGCGGAATGGACGAAGCGTCGTTGCCCTGAGTCTCCACCTGCATATCCCCTCGTGTGAGGTCGTCCGCGAGCAGCGAGACCGCTCCCGCCTCAGGTCTGCATCGGCCTGCTTCCGCCCGGTCTTGAGAAAACGGGCGCTCGCCCGATCGGCCGAATGGCTCAGACCACGACGCGGAGAATCTCCTCCAGTGACGTGACGCCGGCCACGGCCTTGTCCATCCCGTCGAGGCGCAGTAGTCGCATCCCCTGCTCCCGTGCGGTACGGCCGATCTCGATCGCCGAGGCTCGTGCCACCGTGAGCCGCTCGATGTCCTCGCTCACGGTCATCACCTCGTGCAGCGCGAGCCGGCCGCGGTAGCCGGTCTTCGAGCAGGCCGAGCACCCGACTGCGCGGTAGAGCGTCGGCAGCGGCTCGCCGTCCTCCCAGGGGAACTGCGCCGAGCGCAGCACCGAGGGCTCCGGCGTGTAGGGCTCCTTGCACTTCTCACACAGCCGCCGGGCGAGCCGCTGCGCGAGAACGGAGTCAAGCGCCGAACCGACCAGGAACGGCTCGATCCCCATCTCGACCAGTCGGGTCATCGCCGAAGGCGCGTCGTTGGTGTGCAAGCTGGTGAGCACGAGGTGACCGGTGAGGGCGGCCTCGATCGCGATCTGGGCCGTCTCGTGGTCCCGGATCTCACCAATGAGGACGACGTCGGGGTCGGAACGCAGGATCGACCGGAGTGCAGTCGCGAAGGTCAGGCCCGCCTTCGGGTTGGTCTGAACCTGGTTGATCCCGGCAATTCGGTACTCAACGGGGTCCTCGACCGTGATCACGTTGATCTCCGGCCGGCTGACGATGTTCAGCGTCGCGTAGAGCGTCGTGGACTTCCCGGATCCGGTCGGTCCCGTCACGAGGATCATCCCGTACGGCTTCTGGAAGCTCACCGAGTACCGCTCGTAGTTGCCGTCGCTGAACCCGAGATCGGACAGGTTCAGCATCGCGGTCGAGTTGTCCAGCACTCGCATGACGACCTTTTCGCCCCACACCGTGGGAAGCGTCGCCACCCGCAGGTCGATCTTCTTCCCGCTCACGGTGACCGAGAGCCGGCCGTCCTGCGGGATCCGGCGCTCGGCGATGTTGATGTCCGCCATGATCTTCAGGCGGCTGGTCACGCCGGACTGGATGTTGCGAGGCGAGCGCATGATCTCGTGCAGCACGCCGTCGATGCGGAACCGCACGCGCAGGTCCCGCTCGGTCGGCTCGAGGTGGATGTCCGAGGCCCGGTCGTTGATCGCCTGCGTGATCAGCAGGTTGACGAACTTGACGATCGGGGCGTCCTCGACGACCTCTTTGAGGTTGTCGAGCCCGGTGTCCTCTTCCTCATCGAGGGCCATCGTGAGGTCATCGAGGTCGGAGTCCGCGCGGTGGAAGCGGTTGATCGCCGCGCTGACGTCGGACTTGGTCGCGACGACCGGCTTGACCTCGATGCCGGTGATCGAGCGGATGTCGTCGAGCGCGAAGACGTTCGCCGGGTCCGACATCGCGACCAGCAGCTTGCCGTCCTCGAACCCGATCGGGAGCGCGTTGTAGCGGCGGCAGACGATCGGGGGCACGGTCGACAGCGCCGAGCCGTCGATCGGGAACTCCGTGAGGTCGACGAAGCGCATGCCGATCTGCTGGGCGAGCGCTGCGACCAGTTGGCTCTCGGTGAGCACGCCGCGGTCGACCAGGACGCGACCGAGGGCGCGCCCGACGCGCTGGTGCTCGTCGTAGGCGTCGGCGAGCTGGTCCTCAGTGACCAGGCCGTCCTCGACCAGGATGTCGCCGAGCTGCTTCACGCCTTACCCCCGCTGGTCGAGTGGTGGACGACGGACCGCGATGCGCTGGATCCGATCGGCAGCGACTGCTTGAAGTCGCCGTTGTGGGCGACGCCGGCGGCCACTGCGAGCAGCGCCACACCGACGAGGACTGCTCCGGAAAGCAGCCGGGCACCCGGGCGGCCGGTCGCGGCCGCCCGTTCTGCGGCCGAGCCATCGGCAGGCGCGGCCCAGCGCGCCGCGGCGACCAGCCCGGCAAGGATCGCGACGACCTCGAAGTCGGCTGCGTAGGACCAGTCGAAGTCAACTGCCGAGTGGACGAGCAGCGCACCGAGGCAGAGCGGAACGACGAACCCGCCGGTCGAGAAGTCGCGGCGTCGAACCGCGCCGATCAGCGCTGCGACGACGTACCACGAGATCGCCGCAAGAGCGAGCAGGAAGGGTACGCCGAGCAGCAGCCCGCCGTCCGAGAGCGCCTGCAGGTACCCGTTGTGGGCGAGCGGCGAGAGCGACCAGGTGGGCGGGACGTGACCCACGGCAGCGGACGCCAGCGAGTGGTAGCCACCGCCGACCAGCGGGTGCCGGCGGAACACAGTGAGCGCCTCGCGCCAGAACTCCAGCCGGTAGCTGCCGTTCTGGCCGAGGGACTGTCCCGCGGCTCGGCCGGCGGTGCCGGCGAAGGGCAGCGAGCGGTGCGGGAAGAACGGCGGCCCACCGATGACCCAGACCGCGAAGCCGACGACCGCGGCTCCGATCGCGAGCCGCTTCGCGCCCACCCGGCCGCGGCCCCACACGGCCCCGACCGCGACGCAGCCGATGGCAACGGCGAAGCAGGCGATGGCGGCCCGGCTCGTGGAGTAGACCATCCCGATGCTGCCGAGCGCGGCGCCCACCAGCCCGAACAGCGCCAGCGGCCCCGAGCGCCGCAGCCAGTACGACAGACCGATGACCGTGCCGGCCAGCATGAACGCAGCAAACGGGTCGTACCAGTAGAACGTCCCGCTGATCGGGACGCTGGCGTCGGTGCCACCCCACCAGGCCATCCAGGACTCGGCGAGCTCGATGAGGACTCCCCCGACCACCAGCAGCAGGACGAGGTTCCGCAGCTTGGGTGACCGTACGACCGCGGCGGCAACCGCGATCGTGGTCCAGCTCGCGCAGACGTAGCTGGCGGCGGTCGGCGCACCAGCCCAGCCGGTGGGAGCGAGCACGGCGACGCCGAATGCCGCCACGCTGATCGCCAGCGCGAGCCAGACCGCAGGGCGCGGCAGCACCCGTTCGGGCCGGCTGGCGAGGACCGCGAGTGCGGTCAGGATGGCGCCGCCGGTCACGGCGCCCGCACCCCGGCCGCCTTCGAGGCGCGGGGCGAGCAACAGCCACCAGGTGCAGGCGGCGAGCGCCGCGGCGGCCGGCAGGTTTCCGGCCAGCAGAGCAAGCACGCGCGACGAACGCTCGGGCGCGTGCGAGGGAGGGGCCACAGCGGTCGTGGGCGACGCTGCGACCACAGCTGGGGTCACGCTGTGGCATCGGCGCGATTACGCCGCTTCTTGACCCTCAGTGAGCGGCGCTGTCACGGGTCAGAAGGCGGACGTACTGCCGGCCGACATCGGTCCAGGAGTACCGTTCGGCGGCCCGCCGCCGGGTCGCTGTGCGGAGCGTCTCGAGCTCGCCGGGATCGAGCCGGTCGACCCGCTCGATCAGGCCGGTGAGATCGGCTTCGTCGGCGAAGTACCAGGCCTGCGGGCCGGCCACCTCCCGGTTCTCCGGGGTGTCCAGGACCAGGCACAGGTTGCCGGCGCCCATCGCCTCGATCAACGCCGGATGGGTCCCGCCCACCTCCGTCGCGTGGATGTAGCAACGGGCGTTGCTCTGCAGCGCGACGTACGCCTCGCCGAAGACCGCGCCGGGCAGGACGGCGGTGGGCGCCGCGGCGGCGCGAACCGCGCGCTCGAGAGCCGGGTCGTAGGTCGATCGGCCGAGCATCACCAGGCCGAGCCCGGTCCGGGCTCGTGCGTGCGCCCGGGCGACCAGCTCGGGGTTGTTCTCCACCTCCCAACGCGCGACGTAGAGCACGAAGCGGTCCGGCCGGACACCGACGTCAGCCGCAAGCGGCTGCCCGCGCGGCACGAGGTCCGCGCCGTACGGAACCATGACCGAGTCGGTGTCGTGGCGCACGTGGTAGTAGGTGCGCACCTCGTCCGCGTCGGTCACGACGACGTCGGCCATTCGCACGGTGAGCCACTCGCCGAACCGGTACCAGGTCCGCCCGACGATCCCCCACTTGCGTCGCCGCCACTCCAGCCCGTCGACGTTGAGCAGCACGCGCCTCCCGCTCAGCCGCAACAGTGGTAGCGCGGGCGCGTTCGCGGAGTTGCACAGCACGACGTCGCGGATCCGCGTCCGGGTCACCAGATGAACCGTGGACAGCAACGTGTGCACGACCGTGTCGAGGTATTTCGTCGGGATCGTCGGCAGGGTGACCAGCCGCACTCCCTGCCAGCTGCTGCCGGCCGTCGCATGGTGTCGACGGCAGTAGACGGTCACCTCGATACCCTGCTCGGTCAGGTAGAGCGCCAGCCGCTCGGCGAAGGTTTCGAAGCCGCCGTAGTTCGCCGGGATCCCGCGGGTGCCGACGATCGCGACCCGGCGGACCCGCTTGTGGGCACGGGTCCGCACCGCACGTCTGCGCGGCGCCATGCCGGCGGCTCTCAGCAGCGGTACGCCGTACAGCATCGCGACGCTCGCGACTCGCGACTCCAGGCCGGACAGCCCGGGCGCGAGCAGGACGTCCACGCCCTCGCCGGAGAGCGCAGCGGCCAGCCGCCCGACCGTCACCGGATCGGCGTCGGCGGTCAGGATCAGGCCGTCGAGCCGGAGGCTCCTCGCCTCGGCGAGCAGCGCGTCCGGAGCGAGGTTCCTCGGCAGAATGCTGACCACGCTGAACGGCGTGCCGGCGGCACGGGTGAGGTCGGCCAGGAGCCGGCGTCCCGCGGCGTCGTCGCCGACCAGCGCGTAGCGCTCGAGCGCGATGCCGAACGGGACGAGCATGCGCCGCCCGGCGCGCAGGACCGAGCGCGAGGCGATGGCGAACAGCAAGAGCGCAAGCGTGACCAGACCGATCCACGATCGCGACAGCGCGCCGTGGAAGTTGAACTGGTTGACGAGGAAGACGGCGAGTCCGACCGCGACCGCGGACTCGACCGCCGGCTCGACCGTGGACTGGCCGGGCCGGAGCACGTCGCGGCGGTAGAGCCCGGCGGCCCGGCCGGCGATGACCGAGCCGACCGCAAGGCCGACCGTCATCGCTTGGTAGCGCACGACGTAGAACCCGGGCAGGCTCGTGGCACCGAAGCGCAGCGAGTACGCGACGTAGCCGGCCAGCACTCCGAGCCCGAGGTCGACGACCGCCAGCAGGAAGTCGGCGCGCCGCCGGAAGGCAAACAACGCGCGCACGCCTGAAACCTACTGGCGCGAGCGCGCAGATCGGTGCAGCCGACGCTCTTCGGGCGTCCCCGCCCGCTAGCGTGGGCGCGTGAGCGGCCAGCGGGTTCCCGGCGGGGTGGTGCACAAGCTTCCCGCCGATCTGCGCACGGCGCTCATCACCAACGCGGTCGCACTCGACCGGTGGAAGGACATCACCCCGCTGGCGCGCAACGAGTTCATCTGCTGGGTCGAGGACGCGAAGCAGGACCACACGCGGGAACGCCGGATCAGGCGGACCCAGGAAGAGCTCGAGGAGGGCATGCGGCGGCCGTGCTGCTGGCCGGGGTGCAGCCACCGTGAGCGCACCGGCAGGTAGCCGGCCGAACAGTTCGGATACCGGGTGAGCGAGTCGGGGGACGCAGCCGACATCCCCACCCGGCGGCTGCTGTCGCTGACCGCGTCGGCGTTCGTGGTTCTTGCCGCCGAGCCCACCTATCTCCTCGTCGACACGGCCGTGGTCGGCCATCTCGGCACCCGCCCGCTCGCCGCGCTCGGGATCGCGGTCGCCGTCGTGGCTCTCCTCCTGGTCGTCGGCGACTTCGTGGAGTACGGCACCACCGGGCGAGTGGCTCGCGCGTACGGCGCCGGCCGGCTCGACCTCGCGCGTGCCGAAGGTGTGCAGGCCTCGTGGCTGGCGCTGCTCACCGGCATCGTGCTTGCCGGTGCGGGCGAGCTGTTCGCGGTGCCGCTCGCCCACGTGTTGGCCGGCAGCCGGGTCGCGGTGCGGTCCGATGCCGTCGAGTGGTTGCGGATCGGTCTCGCCGGCCTCCCTGGGGTGCTCGTCGTACTGGCCGGGAACGGCTGGATGCGCGGCGTGCAACGCACCCGCCAGCCGGTGGTGTTCGTACTGGCCGCGAACGCGGTGTCGGCCACGCTCTGCCCGTTGCTCGTCTACACCGCGGGCCTGGGCCTGCGAGGGTCAGCGATGGCGAACCTGGCCGGGCAGGTGGTCGGCGCGGTGCTGTTCATCGCCGCGCTGGAGGGTCCCAAGCGGGTCGTCTGGCCGACCATTCGCAAGCAGCTGGGCGTCGGCCGCGACCTCGTGATCCGTAACGCCGGGTTCCAGGCGTCGTTCCTCACCGCAGCCGCGGTGGCGGCGCGGATGGGTACGGCGCAGCTGGCCGCTCATCAGGTCGGGATGCAGATCGACGAGTTCACCGCGTTGCTGCTCGACTCGGTGGCGATCGCCGCGCAGTCCCTCGTGGGCGCGGCACTGGGCGGCGGCGACGCGGCGGCTGCCCGCCGGGTGACCTGGCGGATCGCTCGATGGGGCGCGTGGGCCGGTGTGGCCTTCGCGGTCGGATATGCCGCGCTGTGGTGGCCGGTGCCGAGAATCTTCAGCGGAGCCCCGGCGGTCATCCATCAGATGCACGTGATGTGGCCGTGGTTCTGCGTGCTGTGGCTGCCGGCGGGCGTGTTGTTCGCACTCGACGGCGTCCTCATCGGCGCCGGGGACGTGCGGTTCATGGCCCTGCTCACGCTTGTCGCCGGTATCGGCGCCTTCGTGCCGATCGACCTTGCCGCGCTGCACTTCCACTGGGGGCTCGGTGGCGTGTGGGCCGGCCTGCTGGCGTTCTACCTGGTCCGGCTCGCGGGCATGCTCGTGCGGACCCAGGGCATCCGCTGGCAGGTGCTCGGCGCGGAGTAACCCGCGCGACGCGCTGGTCCGGCGCACCGCATGCCACGGGAACCCCGGCTCGCGGCGGTTATGTTTTTCGGCGTGGCAGCACGTCAGCCGGGCCGCCGGCGATGACCTTTCTGATCGACGTGCACCACGTCGGAGGTCGCCAGACCGGGAACGAGACCTGGGCCGCGAACATCGCCCGCGAGCTGGCCACTTCGCCCGGCGTCGAGCCACTCGCCTTCGCGGCCACCGCCGCCGGCTGCGACGAGGTCGCCGCGCTCACCGGGCGGACCCCGCGCATCGTGTCCGCCCGCGCGATCCGCCGGGTTGCCGTCGACCTGCCGCGGGTGGCGAGCAGCGTCCGCGCGGCGGCGTTGCTCGTGCATTACACGATGCCGCTGACCCGGCGCCCGTGCGTGGTCGTCGTTCACGACCTCTCGCCGTTCGACCCGGACAGCACCGACTGGCTGCCGGCTGCCTTCAGGGCCCGGGTGCGGGCGTCGATCCGGCGTAGCGCGCGGTCGGCGGCCGCGCTTCTCGTCCCGTCGGAGTTCACCCGGCAGGGCGTCATCGAGAGGTTCGGCGTCGATCCTGACCGGGTCTCCGTCGCGCCGAACGCCGTCGACCCGGGCCTGGCCCAGCTCATCGACGCCGTACCTCGCTCCGAAGGACGCAGCGGCACGAACCGGGTGCTCGTTGTCGGCAACGTCCTCCCGCGCAAGAACCTCGGCACGGTGGCTGCCGCGGTTGCTGCCCTGCGCGCTACCGGCCTGGAGATCGAGCTGCGGGTCGTCGGCCGGGTGCCGGACGCCGGGCGTGAGATCGAGCGGGACCTGCGCCACCGGCTCGGCGAGGCGGTCTCCTTCACCGGGTACGTCAGCCCGGCACAGCTGGCGGCCGAGTACGTCGCCGCCGACCTGCTCGCGTTTCCCTCCCTCTTCGAAGGCTTCGGCATCCCGGTGCTGGAGGCGATGTACGCCGGTATCCCCGTCATCGTGAGCCACGCCGGGAGCCTGCCGGAAGTGGCCGGTGACGCCGGGCTGGTCGTCCCGTCCCTCGACGTCGACGGCTGGCGCGCCGCGATCGGTGACCTCCTCGACGACGCCCCGCGGCGTCGCGAGCTCGTCGCAGCCGGTCACCGGCGAGTTGCGGAGTACAGCTGGGCGGCGAGCGCGGCCGCGGCGCTCGACGCGCTGCGGACCGCCGGCGGAACCACCGGTTCAACGGTGGGAACGGCGACCTCATGACGGCGCCGGCGTCCGCGGATCTCGACCTCACCGTGATCCTCGTCAACTACCGCAGCCTGGGAAACGTCGAGGCCCGGCTGCGCTCCGACGCCCTGTCCGGGCAACACGTGATCGTCGTCGACAACGGCGACGACCCGGACGGCGTGAAGCGGGTCTGCGGCGCTCATGACGCGACCGCGCTGCTGCTGGGTCAGAACCTCGGTTTCGCCGCGGCGGTCAACCGTGCAGTCGACTCGGCAGGGGCGCCGGCGACCCGGCCGTGGCTGCTGCTGAACCCCGACGTGGATCTCGACCGGACCCAGCTGGCGACCCTCGCCCTGCACCTGCAGCCGGGTGTCACCGGTGTCGCGCCACTGCTCGCGGGCGCGGACGGCCGGCTGCAGGTCGGTGCGGCCGGCGGCCCACTCACCCTCGGTTCGGTCACCGCGTACTTCCTGTTCCTCAGCCACCTGCTGCCGTGGCTGCATGGCATGTTCCTGACCCGCCGGCAGTCCACGCGCGCCCAGGACGTCGACTGGTTGTGCATGGCCTGCCTGCTGCTCGCACCCGATGCGTTCGAACGCTTCGGCCCGGTTCCGGAGGATGAGCTGGTGTACGCCGAGGACGTCGCGTGGGGCACGGCAGCGACCGTGCGAGGTGCACGCTTCCGGCTGGCGCCCGAGGTGACGGTTCGCCACGATCGCGGTAGCTCAGGCGCGGGTGCACGCTGGATCGGTGCGCTCGAACGGTTGTGCCGACGCCGGCTCGGCGGGTGGCGGGGGCGTGCTGCTATCGCCGCCATCAGGGTTGGCCTCGGCGTCCGCCGAGCGCTCGGGAGGACGGTCACATGACCGGTCGCAAGCCACCTCGCCCGGACCGCGACGAGCAGCGCCAGGAGGAGGTGTGGTCCTCGCTCGGAGCCGACGATCCGGACTGGGCCGTGCTGACCGTTCGCGACCGTCGCCATCGCGGGTGGGAAGACGACCTGTCCGAGTTCTACGAGACCGGTGAGGCCGCGGTCTCCGAGTGCCTTGAGCTTGCCCGGCCGACCGGTGCGGCGCGTGCTCTGGACTACGGCGCGGGCACCGGGAGGCTGTCGTTCGCCCTCGCCAAACGGTTCGCGCATGTCACCGCCGTCGATATCTCCCCCGGCATGCGCAAGACGCTGAACGAACGGGCTGCCGCGGCCGGCATCACCAATGTCACGACCGTCGCGCCGTCGGAGGTCGACGAGCACGGCGAACACGACTTCGCAGTGTCGCTGCTGGTCCTCCAGCATCTGCCCGACCTCCAGGCGGTCGACGCCGCGGTCGGCGTCATCGCGGGCGCACTCCGGCCCGGTGGAGTCGCGGTGATCGAGCTGCCGGAGCGCGTGAAGACCTGGCGGGCTCGCATCCAGCCCCGGTTTCGGGCTTACCGGTTGCTGCGCACACTGGGCTGGTCGCACCAACGTCTCCATCGACGGGGGCTGTCCGGAATCTCCATGCTCGTGGTTCCGGCGCCGCAGGCCGAGCGGCTCCTCGTCGGCAACGGCCTTCAGGTCCTGACCCATGCGACGAGCGGCGACGACGGCTACGACTATGCGCGCTGGGTGGTGCGTCGTGACGGATAGCCCGGCGGATTCGGGGCACGAGGTCGAGCGTGCAGTCCGGCCCGAGACGACGGCAGTGGTCATCAGCCACAACCATGCGGCGTACATCACCGAGTGCCTCGAGTCGGTCCGCGACCAGACCGTGCCGCCGAACCACCTGGTCTTCGTCGACGACGGCTCGTCGGACGCGTCCTTCGACGTCGGCACCCGCTTTGTCGAGCAGCACTTCCCGAGCCACCAGCTGATCGGGCATCCACAGCCGGTCGGCCTGTGCCGCAGCCTGAACGAGGCATTGGCACACAGTCGCGGGGACTACCTGCACACGATCGCGGCGGACGACTACTGGATGCCGGGCAAGACCGAAGTCCAGCTCGGCGCCTTCGCCCGCGCACCCGACCAGACCGTGGTCGTCTACGGCGACGCGCTGTTGATCGCCGAGGACGGAGCGCCACTCGGTGGCACCTTCCTCGAGCGCTTCGTTCCCGACGGGCTCCCGCCGGACGACCGGTTCTTCCGCACGCTGTTGAGGCGGAACTTCCTGCCGGCCATGGCGACGATGATCCGCCGCGATGCCCTCGTCGAAGTAGGCGGCTGGGACGAGGACCTGTTCTACGAGGACTGGGACATGTGGTTGCGGCTGGCTTGTCGGTGGCCGTTCGCTCATCACGAGGACGTGGTAGCCGCGTACCGCTACCTTCCGACTTCGATGTCGAATGCAAGAGCCGAGGAGATGTGGCTCAGCAAGCTGGTGATCTCCCGCAAATGGGCAGGACTGTCGCTTCGGGCGGACGCGGGCGCCCTGCTTCGCTCGCTGCGCCCCAGCCTGCGCCGGGCTCGCCACGGCGACTGGGCCTATGCGCGGCAGTGGGGCGGGCTATTGACGGAGGTCGGGACCAGGCGGTTGCGAAGGACGCGCCCGGTCGGCTGAGCTCAGGGCATCGACAGTGCCTGCTCGCCGACGACGCGACACGCATCAACCGTTGTGTCGATGACGGTAGAGACCTCGTCATCGGAGAGGTACGGCGCAAGCGGCAGGCTGAGCACCTCGCGATGGATGGCCTCGCTGACCGGGAAGCTTCCGACCCCCTTCCCCATCGACGCGTACGCGCCTTGCAGGTGCGGCGGGATCGGATAGTGGATCAGCGTGCCGATGCCCCGCGCCGTGAGCTCGCGTTGCAGATCATCTCGACGGGGATGCCGCACGACGAACAGATGCCAGGCGTGACGTCCTTCGCTGGGTGCGCTGGGCAGCATCAGGCCGTTCGAGGCAAGTCCGGAAAGGTAGGCCCGCGCGATCCGCCCGCGCTGCTGCACCCACTCGTCGAGATGGCGCAGCTTCACCCGGAGCAACGCCGCCTGCAGCTCGTCGAGCCGACTGTTGACGCCGAGCCGGTCATTGACGTACTTGCTCGTCGTCCCGTAGTTGCGAAGCGCCCGCAGGGCAGCGGCAGTGTCGTCGTCATCCGTCGTCACTGCACCTGCGTCACCGACCGCGCCGAGGTTCTTAGTCGGGTAGAAGCTCCATGCCGTCGCATCCGCGAGCGCACCGACCCGCCCCCCGGCACATTCGGCGCCATGCGCCTGCGCGGCGTCGTCCAGGACCTTGACGCCGGCCGCGGTCGCGGTCCTGCGAATCTCCGGTACGTCGGCCGGCCGGCCGTAGAGATGCACGGGCAGGACCACCGACGTGCGCTCGGTCAGGGCATCGGCAACCGCGGCCGCTTCGAGGTTGAAGCTCGACTCCGACGGCTCAACCGGCACCAAGGTGGCGCCACACCGCGTCACGGCTAGCCAGGTCGCGATATAGGTGTTCGACGGGACGACGACCTCGTGTCCCGGACCGACGCCCCAGGCCTGCAGGCACAGCGTCATCGCATCGAGCCCGTTGCCGACGCCCACACAGTGCTTGGCGCCGACGTAGGCGGCGAACTCCGCTTCGAACGCCTCGACCTGGGGGCCGAGGACGAACCAGCCGCTGTCGATGACCTCGGCCGCGGCCTGTGCCAACTCGTCGCGAATCGCAGCGTCGGCGCGCGCCAACTCCAGGAACGGAACCCGGATCACTGCACGGACAGCGCGATCGCGCGCCACTCGTCGTAGTCGCGGTGGTAGTCGTCCTCGTCGTAGAAGTCGGAGCACAGGACCAGGCACACGGAGCCGGACGAGAAGTTGTCGATGTCGCGCCAGATCATGCCCGGAATGTAGAGCCCCGTGTAGGACCGGTTGAGATGGAACCGCTCCTGGTTGCGTCCGTCGTCGACGACGACGTCGAAGCTGCCGGACGCCGCGATGATGACCTGCTGCAGCGTCTTGTTGGCGTGACCGGCTCGGGACTCCCCTCCTGGTACGTCGTACAGGTAGAAGACCCGGACGATGTCGAACGGGAGATGGCGACCGGACTCGATGAAGGTGAGGTTGCCGCGCGGATCCTGGATCCGGGGCAGGTTGAGGACCAGACAGTCATTCGTCGTCGGTGCCACCACGACTCCCCGGCTCCGGTCCAGCACTCATGCTCCTACCCTGCCACGTTGTCGGACCGCGCCGAGGGCAGCGCATCCGCGTGTCGGCGCGCATCGCCTCCCCGCAACAGCGCGCTCCAATCCTGTCGACGCCAGCCGTCACCTTCGTGCGTCGCGATCCCGAACGTCAACGCACCGACCACGACAAATGTCGTCGCGTCGACGGCCCAGTTGCTGCCGGCCAGCCCTTCCACGACGAGACAGGCGGTCAGCGCAACCAGGAAGCCGGCGATCGTCGTGCCGGCCGCGCGGTCGAGTGGCGCAACCCGATGTCGCTGCCACAGCGAAACCGAACACACCAGGTTGCTGGCGACCAGCGCGAGCGCGGTCGCCTCCGCGGCTCCGTCGATGCCGAACAACGGCACCAGCACGAGGCAGGCGACAACGCTCACCAGCAGCGCCACTCCGCCCTGGAGCAACACCAGCCGGCTCTCACCGAGCGCGACCAGGCCAAGGCCGTTGTATCCGAGCCCGACATGGATGCACGCGGCAGCAGCGATGATCCGGACCACGACACTGGCACTTCCGGGTTCGGCACCGTAGAGCAGGTGGAGCACCGGCGCGGGGGCGACCACCAGGACGGCGAGAATCGGGCCTAGTGCCACCACGGTCCAGCGGGTGCACCAGTGGTATTGCCGGGCCAGCGCTTCGGTGGACTTGGCACCGGCAGTGCTGAGGGCGACCAGCGCGTACGTCCCGAGCGCGACGAACGCGCCGGTGACCACGTCGAGCAGCCGCGACAGCGGGGCGTAGAAGCCTGCGGCGACCTCTCCGCGGAACACACCTACCGCTACGACGTCGAGCTGGGAGATCGCGGCCGCCGCCATCGACACGAGCACCACCGCACCACCGATCCGCAGCATCGCGCCGGCCGTCGCTCGCGACGGCAGGCCGCCACGCGGCCGGGTTCGGTGCATCCCCACACCGAGTACGGCGACACCGAGCAGGGACGCGACGACGCGAACCGCCACGACCGGTGCCCCGGCGCGAACCCCGGCCACCAGCACGACCACCGTCGCACCGAGCACGAGCACTGAAGTCGTCGCGGAGGCGACAAAGGACAGCGCCGGTCGGAACGAGACCCGGACCAGGCCGATCAAGACGCTGTGCAGCGGATAGATCATCACCATCGGGATCGCGATCAGCACCAGGCTTGAAGCGCCCGAGTCCCGCGAACCGCTGAGTGCGAGTGCGACGACCAGCGCGAGCAGCCCACCGACGACCGCGGCGAGTGCCGACATGCGCCAGGCGGTCGCGACGACTTCCGGGCCGGTGGCATCGGTGCCGCCGGGCCGGGCTTCCGGATCGTCTCGTGCGATCGCCCGCGCGACCGAGTCCGCGAGGCCGACGGCGACTAGGCTGCTGAGCAACACCGTCACGGACATCGCGGTCGCGATCGAGCCGTAGACGTGATGCGGCAGCACCCGCACGAGAACGACCGTGAGCGGCAGGCCGAGCAGCATCGAGAAGGCGAAGTCGGCGGCTGCCCACGCTCCGCCGCCGAGCAGACGCCGCCGCGCCCGGGACTCGTCTGCCCAGCCCTGGTGGGCCGCCGGCGGAGCGTCCACGGTCATACGTCAATCTCGACGCCACGGCCCGTGAGGTGAAGTCGCGACCGGGCTCGGGCAGGAACGCATGGCATCATGCCGCCATCGACGACAAACAGCTCCGCGTGGGTTCTCCCGGCGCGGCCGTTCGTGCCGATCATGGTTTCGAGCACACCATGGTGCAGGACCGACGGCACGCCCGCATTCCGCATGGCTCCAGGGTGCAGGCGGTCGCGACGTTCTTCGCGGAAGACGGCGCTGAAACCTTCTCGGCGCGTGGCCGATTGCCCGACGCCGCCGAGCACCGCACAAGTGCGGGCGGTCACCAGGAGACATCGTGACCGCTGAGTCCGAGCTCGCGATGTACACGGCGAGCTCCTACGAGGCGTCTCTCGCCGACGAGTGGGACCGCTTCATCGGCACCGCAGGCAACGGCACCTTCCTGCACACCCGGCGCTATCTCGCCTACCACCGGGACCGGTTCGAGGACGCCTCGCTGGTCGTGCGCACTCGCGAGGGCCGCCTCGTCGCCGTACTTCCCGCTGCGCTCTCCGCGGCGGAGCCGGGACGCGAGGTGGTGTCGCATCCCGGCATTACCTTCGGCGGCCTGGTCTACGGGCGCGGCCTGTACGGCGACGGGTTGGTCGCCGCCTTGTCTGCGGTCAGCACCACCCTGCGGTCGCTCGGCTTCGACGCGCTCCACTACCGTCCGGTGCCACCCTTCGCCCGGCGCGACCTGGGCGACGAGGACGTCTACGCGGTGTGCCGGCTGGGTGGCCAACGCACCGACTGCCAGCTCAGCGCCGTCGTCGACCTTGCCCGGCGACCACCGGCGGACGCCAAGAAACGCAACGTGCTGCGCAAGGCGCCGCGCGCGGGAGTCACGCTGCACGAAGGGGTCGAGTGGCTACCCGACTTCTGGTCGCTGCTCACCGAGCAGCTGGCGGAGCGTCACGCCGCCACACCCGTCCACTCCCTCACCGAGATGACCGAGTTGACACAGCGCTTTCCCGACCAGATCGGCCTTCGGGTTGCCAGAGCCGACGGCGGGCAGCTCGTCGCCGGCGCGCTCACCTACCGCTACTCGTCGGACACCCTGCACACCCAGTACCTCGCCTCCAACGCCACGGGCAGAAAGCTTGCCGCGCTTGACTTCCTCTGCGAGTCCCTCATCGAGCAGGCCGCCCGGTCCGAGCTCAGGTTCGTCAGCTTCGGAACGAGCACCAGCGATGACGGTGCGGGTCTGAACGACCCACTCTTTCGTTTCAAGCGCTCGTTCGGCGCGAACGGCATGTGTATCGAGACCTATCGGATCCCGTGCAGTGCTTCCTAACCTGATCGTTGCCGGCGCGGGGAAGTCCGGCACGAGCAGCCTGCATCTGTATCTCGATCAACATCCCGACATCGTGATGACCACGACCAAGGAGCCGCACGTCTTCACCGATCCCGAACGGCTCGCGCATGCCCAGCAGATCTATGCGGAGCTGTTCCCACCCGCCGCGGCATCGTCCCGTTATCGCGGCGAGTCCAGCACCGGCTACATGGTGTTTCCCGGCGTACCCGACCGAATCCACGCGGCGATCCCCGATTGCCGGCTGATCTTTCTTCTGCGCAACCCGATCGACCGCGCGCTCTCCCACTACCGCTGGCTGATCAGCCTCGGGGCGGAGCGCCGCGACTTCCGGACCGTGTTCGAGTCCGACCGGGCTGATGTCCCGGACCCGCGGAGCAGCCCATCGGGAAACTACGGCTACCTCTACCAGGAGGGTTGCTACGCAACCAACCTTGCCCGCTTCATCCCGCCATTTCGGTCGGACCAGACCCTTCTGCTCGTCGCCGAGGAGCTGCGCGCCGACCCCCTGACCTGCCTGAATCGTTGTGCCGCGTTCCTTGGCCTGCCCGGCTTCACCGCCGTCACCCCGGTGGCCGCGAACGAGACCAGGTCCCTGCGCTACCCCCGCGTCCGCGCGCGGCTCGAAGGTCGTCTTCCCGGGTCCGCATCGACACCGCACCGCGTCAGAGCGGCGGTCCGCAAAGTCGTCGGCGAGCGCCGGGCGCGCGCGCTCCGCGACGCCGCAGTCGCGTCGCTCGGGAGCACAGAGGTCGACGTGCCGATCAACGTGGACCGGTCCTGGCTTGCTGGGATCTACGCGGCGGAGGTGGCCGCGCTTCGAGCCCGGGACCCGGACTTCACCGAAGTCTGGCTCGCCGACTTCCCGCTGTGACCCGAGCAGGACGCAGGCTCAGGACCGCGCGGCCAACCGCAGCACGTGACCGTCGTCCGGGCCGGCCGGGGTGGGTGTCCGGCGAAGCGTGGACAGCGAGAGCGGCTCGACGACCTCCGCGGTCTTCAACCTGATCGTCGACTCGGGCTGGCGGTCGGCCCGGCGCCAGTCGGTGCGATGCAGGTATTCCCACGACTCTGCGGCGGAGCGCGACATCCAGTCTTCGCCGGCACCGGTCGGGTCCTCCGCCCGACACAACACGCCGAGGTACCCGGTCTGCTTGGGAATGACGCCACGAAGCGGCTGCTGGAAGTCCGCCTCCGGGATGACCATCGCATCGACCGGCCGCAGCCGCAGGTAACGGAGCAGGTAGTCGAGCGTCGGCACGGACAAGTACCAGAAGGTGTTGGTCTCCTGGTTGAGCCGCCCGTCGGCATTGAGCTCGGCGGTCCACTCCGCCTCGAGCACGACGTTGGTACTGACCACCATCAAGCCATGTCGCTTGAGCAGCGGGCGGACTCCGGCGAGCACGTCCAACGGCGACCAGGTGTGGTACAGCAGTCCGGAGCAGTTGATGAAGTCGAAGCCACTGCCGATCTTGCGGTACAGGTCGTACATCAGCCCGACACTCTTGAAGTCGAAGTCGACACCGTAGGCCCGCTTGACCGCCGCGATCTTGTCCGCGCAGTAGCCGGTGAAGTCGGTGGCCAGCACGCTGTTGGCCCCGCCTCGCACCATCAGCGTCGGCATCAGCCCTTCGACACTGCCGAGGTCGAGGCAGTCCGCGCCCGTGAGGACGACCTGGCGCGCGAGCAGTCGCGGCACCATCGGGAGGTCCGGGTGATACTGCCCGTTCGTGACGACGCCCGGCGCTAGCTCCACCGAGTAGTACCACGACTTGTCCACCAGGCGCCGCGGGCCACCGTTGCGCATCAACGCCCTCGCCCGGACCGCCCGCATCGCGTTGTACGACGCACCCAGCGCACCCGGACGAGCCGACCAGCCGGCAACCCGGTCGCGCAGCATCGACATTCGCGCAGTATCCGTCACGACGAGTCGAAGCGGCCGTTGCCGCTCCCAGCCACCAACCGGCAGGTGGTGACCTACCGGTCCTGCCCCGACCCGGAGGCTTCGAGCAGCCTGCGTGCAGTCGCACGGATCTCGTCCGACACCACCGAGGCGTCGTCGATGTCCATCGAGCTCCCGTCCGCGAAGCCGAGTCGCACGCTCGATCGCACCGGCGCTTGGACCGTCGTCATCGGCGCGGCCGCCGGCTCGGCCACGACCTCGGTGACCGGAACGGGGCGCGGGAGCGCGACCGCGGACCACTCGTATGCGGTACGGCGGGCCGGCCCCAGCTTGGCGGCCTTGCGCTTGCGGCGGCCGAACATCGGTATCCCTTGCGTTTCCGCGCTAGACGGCGGTCGCCGCGTCCAGCGAGTCGACCACTGCATAGAGCAGAGCCAGCAGGACCGACTTCACGGACTCGCGATCGGTGACGTCACACGGCACGACGGGGACGTGGTCTTCGAGGTCGAGGCGAGCCCGCACGTTGGCCTCCTCGGCCTCGTCGAGCCCGGCGGCACGGTTGAGCCCGACGACGAACGGCACCCGTGCCATCTTGCGGAACGCCTCGCGGATGCTGACCGCCTCGTCGAGCGACTCCGCCCGCGACGCGTCGACCAGCACCACGTAGCCGAGCATCCCCTCGCCGAGGATCTCCCACATGAAGTCGAAGCGGTCCTGTCCCGGCGTACCGAACAGGTAGAGGACCAGGTCGCGGTCGATCGTGATCCGCCCGAAGTCCATCGCGACCGTGGTGTCGGTCTTGCGCGAGCGGGTCTCGTCGGTGATGCCGCGCTCGGTCGAGAGCACGGTGATCTCGCTGATCGTGCGGATCAGCGTGGTCTTGCCGGCCGCGAACGGACCGGTCACGACGATCTTGACCGCAGTGCCGGCGGAACGGCGACGGGGACGGTTGGCCATGGCTACAGCCCCCTCACGCCGGCGATCAGGCGGAGGAGCAGGCTCTTGTTCACGCTCGGGTCCCGTTCGATCGCGCCGGACGGCACGGCGGCGACGACTCCGCCGCCCGCTACCGCCGCGGCTACCGGCGTCGGATGGTCAGGTGCCAGCTCAGGCGCCGGCACCGCGCGAGGAATCGTGGAGACCTCGGCGACCTCGCCGGTGTCCTCGTCATCGTCCTCGTCAGCCTCGGCATCCGGTGCGACGACAGCTCCGGCTTCGGCCCGCTCGGCCTCGAGCAGCGAGCCGACCGCCGGGTCCGGTTCGGCCGTGCCGTCCGACAGCACGTCGGCGAGCAACGCTGACGAGGAAGCGGCTTCCGGCTCCAGGGACCCGACCAGGTCCTGCCGGCGCTGCAGCGCCGTGACCCCGCCGGTGTGGTCGGTGTGCACGAGACCCTTCGCGATCAGCTCGGCCAGTGCCACCACGACTGCGTACTCGCCACGGCCGCACAGCATGACGACGTCGCTCACCGTCCGGTGACCGTCGACGAGCGCAAGCAGGGCCCACTCGTCGCGCTGGATCTGCGGTTCCGCGGCAGGGTTGAGGGTCAGCGCAAGCACCGTGTCGGCGGCGGCCAGGCCCTCGTCGATCGTGGCCCACACGTCCAGGCGGTGCCGCGCATCGGTCACGACCTCTTCGACCTCGAGCGCCACCCCGACGTCGTCGATGTTCGGCTCGTCGATGACGAACTCGAACACGCCCTCCGACCAGCGCATCAGGT
Organism: Mycobacteriales bacterium; assembly: GCA_035504215.1. Taxonomy (NCBI): domain Bacteria; kingdom Bacillati; phylum Actinomycetota; class Actinomycetes; order Mycobacteriales; species Mycobacteriales bacterium. Next base: position 33,155 of record DATJSI010000142.1, on the reverse strand, counting down.
CGAAGACGGTGTCGACGATGTGCTCGCAGACCAACGTGTGCAGCTCGCCCTCGTCGATCGCGTTGCGGTCACGCAGCGCCCGGGCCAGGCCGATCTCCTCGGAGTTCGCCACCTGCTCGACAGCCGCCTGCAGGTCGTCGTCGGAGACCTGGCCGCTGCCGGCCAGCCGGCGGCCCAGCGAGAGGCGCGACAGGTCCGATGCCCCGCCGCTGATCAAGCCGTCGCCCAGCCACACGACACCGTGTTCGCCGGAACGGCGCAGGTGCAGTCCGCCGGTCTTCTTCGTCATGCTCAGCAGCGAGAAGATGTCCGGCAGGCTGAAGGCGTCTAGCGAGCCTTCAAGTCTCACGGCAGACCTCGGGTGGGCGTCGGGTGGTCAGGGGCAGTCGGTCAGGACCACGGCTGCGGCTCGGTCGCCGCTACCGCTGATCCATTGGGAAGGTGGGAGACCCACGCGGGGTCCGAAGAGACCGGCGCGTAGGGAGCGACCGGCTCGACGTTGTCGGCCGGAGCGTTGTCCTCCGCGGCCGGCGCGGTGTCGACCGCGGTCAGTGGGGTGGTCACCGCAGCGAGCAACGGCGCCTCGGCGACCGCGGCGGCCTGCTCGGCGACCGGGTCGGGGTGCACCTCGGCCCGCAGCACGTCGGCGACGGTCGCCGCCGAGCGGCGTACCTCGTAAAGCATCATGCCGACCTTGGCGCCCTTGGCGGCGACCGCAACGAGCACGGCCTCGTCCTCGGCGGAGACCAGGAACACGGTGCCGGTGTCGCCCTCGATGTAGACCTGGTTCAGCGCGCCGCGGCCGAGGCCCTCGGCGGCCCGCTCACCCAGGCTCAGCAGCGCAGCGCTCATGGCTGCGACCCGGTCCTCGTCCATGGTCGCCGGCAGCGCGCTGGCCATCGGTAGCCCGTCGAAGGACACCACAGCAGCGGCCTCGATCTCCGGAACCTGGGCCAGCAGGTCGGCGATCGCTCGGTCGAGCCGCTGGGAGCGGTTGGCAGAGTCGGACATCACGGACACCTCGTCTCACGGCCGAGCCCTTGGTCGGCGGCCTCACGTTTCCCATCGGCCGCGTTCCCGTCGGGCTTGAACGGTCATCCGGCACTACCGCGTGCTGCTCCGAACGGGCGACGGTTCGGCCCTGTGGACAACGTCCGCCACGGTGACCGCGCCGTCGTTACCGTTTCGCGCGTGACGACCGGATCGGGTCGGGGCTCTTGCTCCGCGCGAGTGGTGCGTGGGGTGCCTCTTGCCGGTCCGACCGGCTGCGCGGACGGGGCGGTGTCCGGGCCCCGAAGCCTTCCCGGCGCAGCGTACGCCGCGCTGGGTCGCCGCGCCATGGGCCGTCGGCTCGCGGCCGCCGTCCTGCTCGTCGCCACCCTCGCGGCCGTCGGCCTCGCGAGTGCCCACCCCGCGCGAGCGCTGCAGCCGACCTGTTCGCAGCCCGCCGGGGCGCTCTGCTCACCGGCGCACGGCGTCACCGCGGGCGGCGGGGTCTTCCACGGGCTGCTCGCCGTGCGCGGCGTGCCGTGGGTGCTCGACTACGCGGCCGAAGCCGGCAGCTCGCCCGGCTGCGGCGACTGCACGTGGACGCTCGTGCTCGCTTGCAAGGACGCCTCGCCGGGCGATCCCACCGCTTGCGTGGGCGCCGGCGCCTCCGCCGACTGCTCGCCGGACCAGCGGCTCTACCGGCTGTTCCTGTCGACCGCCACCCTGGTCGACCACGTCGTAGGCACGGTCTGCATCGGCGGCCCGCAGCAGCCGGTCGAGGTCGGGCCGATCGCCAGGGGTGATGTAGAGCGTTACCTCCGCGACGTCCGGCCGCCCGACCTCGTCATCACCTCGAGCCCACCGGACGGAACCCTCGCCGGCCTGCTCACCTTGTTCAGCGCCAAACCGCCGCCCGGACTGGCGCCGATCCCCTTCGGCAGCACCGACGTCACGGAGACGATCACGATCCGACCGGCCGTTCTCGAATGGCAATGGGGGGACGGCAGCCTGACCGGCTGGGTCACAGCTGCCGCCGGCACCAGCCACGCGTTCCTGCACGGCGGGGTGGCCCGGATCCGGCTGCGGACCCGGTGGGGCGCGCGCTACACGATCGGCTTCCAGGGCGAGACCTTCGGCCCGTACGACGCGACCGGGCAGGTGACCCGCAACCAGTCGCTCGCCCTGCGGGTGGGAACGAGCGAACCGGTCCTCGTCAGCCGCTAGGTCCGCCGGACCTATCGCGGGCGGCGATCCGTGCCGCCGCCGACGACAACGCCGCCAGCCGCGGTTCGGGCGGTGGATGGCAAGGCGGAGGAGGAGAGCGGTAGTGGACCTACCGCCGACGACGACAACGCAGCCAGCCGCCGCCCGGGGGCGGCTACTGGGCGTCGGCGAGCATTTCGGGGGTTAGAGAGGCCTCGGTGTTAGGGACGCCGAGCTCGTCGGCGCGCGCGTCGGCCATGGCGAGCAGGCGGCGGATCCGCCCCGCGATCGCGTCCTTCGTCAGCGGTGGGTCGGCGAGGCCACCGAGCTCTTCGAGCGAGGCGTTGCCGTGCTCGAGGCGCAGCCGGCCGGCCGACAGCAGATGGTCGGGCGCATCCTCACCGAGGATCTCCATCGCGCGGGCCACACGGGCGCCGGCGGCGACCGCCGCGCGTGCGGACCGGCGCAGGTTGGCGTCATCGAAGTTGGCCAGCCGGTTGGCGGTGGCCCGGACCTCGCGGCGCATCCGCCGCTCCTCCCAGGCCAGGACGCTGTCGTGGGCGCCGAGCTTGGTGAGCATCACGCTGATCGCGTCGCCGTCCCGGATCACCACCCGGTCGACACCGCGCACCTCGCGGGCCTTCGCGGCGACCCCGAGCCGGCGAGCGGCGCCGACGAGCGCCAGCGCTGCCTCCGGACCCGGACAGGTGATCTCCAGCGATGACGACCGGCCGGGCTCGGTGAGGGACCCATGGGCCAAGAAGGCGCCCCGCCAGGCCGCTGCCGCGTCGCACAGGGCGCCCGAGACCACCTGCGGCGGCAGCCCGCGGACCGGGCGGCCGTTGCCGTCGACCAGGCCGGTCTGGCGCGCGAGCGCGTGGCCGTCCTTCGTCACCCGGACCAGATAGCGCGACCCTTTGCGCAGGCCACCGGCCGAGACCACGGCGAGCTCCGAGGAGTGCCCGTAGACCTCGGCGAGGTTCTTGCGCAGCCTCCGTGCGGTTGCGCCGGTGTCGAGGTCGGCTTCGATCACGACCTGGCCCTTTCCGACCAGGTGCAGGCCGCCGGCGAAGCGCAGCATGGTGGCAATCTCTGCCTTGCGGCAGCACGGCTTCGTGACGACCACCCTCGCGAGCTCGTCCTTGACCGCGGCCGTCATCGCCATGCGGAGTCCCCTTCGGTAGCGGTGGTGAAGATCGAGCGGTACGCCGCGGCCAGCAGCTGCGGGTCGTGCACGGGCACCGACTGGTCGTTGCCCAGCTGAGTGACCACCAGGCGGGCCCCGAGGCTCTCGGCGGTACGTCGCAGCGAGCGGCCTTCGTCGTCGACCACGCGGCGGGGCGACAGCACGACGTCGATTTCCAGGTCGGGCGCGTGCGCGGCGAGCACCTCGAGGTGGGTCTCCGGCGAGAAGCCTTCGGTCTCACCGCTCTGCGGGCACATGTTGAGGGTCACGACCTTGCGGGCGCTCGTGGTGAACAGGGCCTTGGCCATGTCCGCGACGAGCAGGTGCGGGATCACGCTGGTGAACCACGAGCCGGGCCCGAAGACCACCCAGTCGGCGTCGAGCACGGCGTCGACGGCCTGCGGGCAGGCATCGACATCAGGAGGGTCGAGGCGGACCCCGACCACCTGACCCGGGGTCGTCGCCACTGCGACCTGGCCGTGCACCTCGCGGGTGGCACCCGGGTCGGCGGGGTCGAGCCCGACCACCTCGGCCACGATGTCGATCGGCTCCAGCGAGAGCGGAAGCACCCGGCCGACGGCGCCGAGCAGCCGGCCGGCGACCTCGAGGCTGGCAACCGGGTCGCCGGTGACGGCGTTGAGACCGGTCAGCAGCAGATTGCCCACCGGATGCACCGCGAGGGTGCCCGAGCCACCGAGGCGATGTTGGCAGACCTGGGCCCACAGCCTCGACTGCTCGTCATCGCCCGCGAGCGCGGCGAGTGCCATCCGCAGGTCACCGGGCGGCAAGCCGTCGAGCTCGGTGCGGATCACACCACTGGAGCCACCGTCGTCACCGACCGTCACCACCGCGGTGAGGTTCGGCGTGACCGCGCGCAACGCCGCCAGCGAGGCAGACAGGCCGTGCCCGCCGCCGAACGCGACGACCTTGGGCGCGCCCGACCTACTCACCCACGCTCCACGTCTCGATGCGACAACTGCACCTCGATGCCGTCCGCCCGCATCCGGCGGGCGAGCTCGGTCGAAATCACCACGCTGCGGTGCTGACCGCCGGTGCAGCCGATCGCAATTGTCGCGTAGTGCTTTCCCTCACCGACATACCCCTGCTCGTAGCGGCGTAGCAACGCGAGCGCCGTGTCCAGGAACTCGGCGGCACCCGGTTGCCCGAGCACGTAGCTGCGCACCGGCTCGTCCTCGCCGGTGAACGGCCGCAGCTCCGGTACCCAGTGCGGGTTGGGCAGCAGCCGGCAGTCGATGACGACGTCGGCGTCGACCGGAAGGCCGTACTTATAGCCGAACGAGACCATCGTCAGGTGCAAGGTGTCCGCGGAGTCGGCCTCGAACGCGTTCGCGATCTTCGCCCGCAGCTCGTGCACGTTCAGCTGGCTGGTGTCGATCACGAGGTCGGCGTCCGCGCGCAGGTCGCCGAGCAGCTCCCGCTCCCGGTTGATGCCGTCGACCAGCCGGCCGTCGCCCTGCAGCGGGTGCGGCCGGCGCACCCCGTCAAACCGGCGGACGAGCACATCCTCCGGAGCCTCGAGGAACAGCACCCGCGCGGGCTGGCCGGCCCGCTTGAGGTCGGCGAGGGCGTCGCGCAGGTTCGAGCTGAACGCCCGGCTGCGTACGTCGACGACGACCGCGATCCGGTCGACCTCGCCGTGTGACCGGGCGGCGAGGTCGACGACCGCGGTGATCAGGGTGGGTGGAAGGTTGTCGACGACGTACCAACCCAGGTCCTCTAGACACTTCGCGGCCGTGCTGCGCCCGGCTCCGGACATGCCGGTGATGACGGCGAGCTCCTTGAGCCCGCCGGCGGGCAAGGTCGAGCTGGTCATGATGGTGACCCCGAGCCTGCCACTCCGCTGCTGACGGTGTCGCGGCCGTCCAGGATCTCGCCGGTCGTGGGGTCGACGCCCGGTGCCGGCGCCGGCGTGCCGGCCAGCGCCGAATGCACCGCGACTGCCGTGCGGGGACCGACTCCAGGCACCTCCGCGATCTCCTCGACCGTGGCCGCCCGCAGCCGTTTCACCGACCCGAAGTGGCGCAGCAACGCCTTTCGCCGGGTCTCCCCGAGCCCCGGCACCGCATCGAGCTGGCTCTGCGTCATCGACACCGACCGCCGCTGCCGGTGGTAGGTGATCGCGAAGCGGTGCGCCTCGTCCCGGACGCGTTGCAGCAGGTAGAGGCCTTCGCTGGTGCGCGCGAGGATCACCGGGTCGGCGCGGTCCGGCAACCACACCTCTTCGAGCCGCTTGGCCAGCCCGCACAGCGCGACATCGTCGATCCCGAGCTCGCGCATCGCGGCCGCGGCCGCGGCCACCTGCGGCGGCCCGCCGTCGACCACCACCAGCTGCGGCGGGTAGGCGAACTTGCGCGGCCGCCCGGTGACGGGGTCGATCGGCCGATGGCTCTTGGCGCCGCCCGACCCGTCGCCGTCCTCGGCGTCGTCCTCGGCGTCGTCGACACCGGCCTCGCCGGTCTCGATCCGCTCCTCGAGGTAGCGGCGGAACCGACGGGTGATGACCTCGTGGATGGACGCGACATCGTCCTGGCCCGCAACCCCCTTGATCGCGAACCGGCGGTACTCGCTCTTGCGCGGCAGCCCGTCCTCGAACACGACCATCGACGCGACCACGTCGGTGCCCTGGAGGTTCGACACGTCGTAGCACTCGATCCGTAGCGGCGCCTGGTCGAGCCCGAGCGAGTCCTGAATCTCCTGGAGCGCCAGCGAACGGGCGGTCAGGTCGGTCGAGCGGCGCAGCTTGTGCCGGGCGAAGGACTCGGCGGCGTTGCGGGCGACGGTCTCGAGCAGGGCCCGCTTGTCACCGCGTTGCGGCACCCGCAGCGACACCTTCGCCCCGCGGACGAGCTCGAGCAGCTCGGTCACGACGTCCGGGTCGTCCGGGAGCTCGGGCACGAGCACCTCGCGGGGCACCTCGCTGTCGAGACTCGCACCGTCGAGATAGGCCTGGGTCAGGAACTGCTCCACGAGATCGGGAGTCTGCACGTCACCGACCTTGTCGACCACCCAGCCGCGCTGGCCGCGCACCCGCCCGTCCCGGACGTAGAACACCTGGACGGCGGCCTCGAGCTCGTCCTGCGCGAACGCGACGACGTCGGCGTCGGTCCCGTCGCCGAGGACGACCGCCTGCTTCTCCATCGCCCGGCGCAGCGCACCGATGTCGTCACGGAGCCGCGCCGCCCGCTCGTACTCCTGGGCATCCGACGCTGCCCGCATCTCGCGTTCGAGCCGTTTGACGAACTTCTGGGTCTGCCCGGACATGAAGTCGACGAAGTCCTCGGCGATCACCCGATGCTCGACCTCGTCGACCCGACCGACGCATGGCGCAGAGCACTTGTCGATGTAGCCGAGCAGGCACGGTCGCCCGACCTGACCGGCCCGCTTGAACACCCCCGCGCTGCAGGTGCGCATCGGAAACACCCGCAGCAGCGCATCGAGGGTCTCGCGGATGGCCCAGGCATGGGCATACGGACCGAAGTACTTCACGCCTCTGCGTTTCGCCCCGCGCATCACCTGGGCTCTTGGGTAGGCCTCGTCAAGGGTCACCGCGAGCCACGGATACGACTTGTCGTCGCGGTAGCGGACGTTGAAGCGCGGATCGAACTCCTTGATCCAGTTGTACTCGAGCTGCAGTGCCTCCACCTCGGTCGAGACCACGGTCCAGTCGACCGCCGCTGCGCTGCGCACCATCTGCTGCGTGCGCGGATGGAGGTTGTACACGTCCTGGAAGTACGACGACAGCCGGCTGCGCAGGCTCTTCGCCTTTCCGACGTAGATGACCCGGCCGCGTTCGTCGCGGAAGCGGTAGACACCGGGTGAGTCGGGGATCGATCCGGGAGCGGGTCGATAGCTCGCCGGATCCGCCACTCCGTCAATCTAGTCCGCACCGCCGACGTCGCCCGACCCGACGACGACAACCCGGGCGACCCCGGGAAAGGTGCTATGCGCGTTTCCGCGCGCGCTTGGTCGCGGCCGTCCGAGGCTTCACCCGAGCCCCCAGGGTCTCTCGCAGGAACGCACCGGTGTGCGACTCCGCCACCGCGGCAACGGCCTCCGGCGAACCCTCCGCGACGATCGTCCCACCGCCCGAGCCGCCCTCCGGGCCCATGTCCACGATCCAGTCCGCGGTCTTGATGACATCGAGGTTGTGCTCGATGACGATGACGGTGTTGCCGGCGTCGACCAGGCGGGTCAGCACCCCGAGCAGCTTGCGGATGTCCTCGAAATGCAGGCCCGTGGTCGGCTCGTCGAGGATGTAGACGGTGCGGCCGGTCGAGCGCTTCTGCAACTCGGACGCGAGTTTCACCCGCTGCGCCTCGCCGCCGGACAATGTCGGCGCGGGCTGCCCGAGCCGCACATAACCGAGACCGACGTCGACGAGCGTCTCGAGATGGCGCGAGATCGCGGGGATCGCGGCGAAGAACTCGGCCGCCTCCTCGATCGGCATGTCGAGGACGTCGGCGATGGTCTTGCCCTTGAAGTGAACCTCCAACGTCTCGCGGTTGTAGCGCGCTCCGTGACAGACCTCGCACGGCACATAGACGTCGGGCAGGAAGTTCATCTCGATCTTGATCGTGCCGTCGCCCTGACAGTTCTCGCAGCGCCCGCCCTTGACGTTGAAGGAGAACCGGCCGGGCTGGTAGCCGCGCACCTTCGCCTCGGTGGTCTCGGCGAACAGCGTGCGGATCCGGTCGAAGACCTTGGTGTAGGTGGCCGGGTTCGACCGCGGGGTCCGGCCGATCGGCGACTGGTCGACGCCCACCACTTTGTCGACGTACTCGAGACCGGTGACCGTGCGGTGCCGGCCGGGCACCAGCCGGGCGCCGTTCAGCTCGCGCGCCAGCACCGAGTAAAGGATGTCGTTGACCAGGGTCGACTTCCCCGACCCCGACACCCCGGTGACCGCGACGAAGCAGCCGAGCGGGAACTGCACGGTCACGTCGCGAAGGTTGTGCTCGCGCGCGTTGACCACGGTGAGCTCGCGGCCGGGCAGCGGCTGTCGGCGGATGTCCGGGATCGGGATGGAACGCCGCCCGGACAGGTAGGCGCCGGTGATCGACCGCTCGACGTCGAGCAGGTCGGCGTAGGTCCCCGAGTGCACGATCTCGCCGCCGTGCTCCCCCGCACCCGGCCCGATGTCGACGATCCAGTCGGCGATGTGGATCGTCTCCTCGTCGTGCTCGACGACGATCAGGGTGTTGCCCATGTCCCGCAGCCGGACCAGGGTGTCGATCAGCCGCCGGTTGTCGCGCTGGTGCAGGCCGATCGAGGGTTCGTCCAGGACGTAGAGAACGCCGACCAGCCCGGAGCCGATCTGGGTGGCGAGCCGGATCCGCTGCGCCTCGCCGCCGGCCAGGGTTGCCGACGCGCGGTCGAGCGAGAGGTAGTGCAGCCCGACGTCGACCAGGAAGCGCAGCCGCTCGTTGATCTCCTTCAGCACGCGGGCGGCGATCTGCTCCTCGCGCGCGGTGAGCTTCAGCCCGGCCAGCCAGGTCGCGCAGTCGCCGATCGGCAGGCTCGCCACCGCCGCGATGGACCGGCCGCCGACCGTCACCGCCAGCGACTCGGGCTTGAGCCGGGCACCCTCGCACGACGGGCAGGGCACCTCGCGCATGAAGCCTTCGAACCGGTCCCGGCTGGTGTCGCTCTCGGCCTCGCTGTGCCGCCGCTCGACGTACGGGACAACTCCCTCGAACGAGGTGTAGTACGAGCGCTCCCGGCCGTAGCGGTTGCGGTAGCGGACGTGCACCTGCTTGGAGTGGCCGTTGAGGATCGAGCGGCGGGCCTTGGCGGAGATCCGCTCCCACGGCGTGTCCATGGTGAAGCCGAGCTCGTCACCGAGCGCCTCGAGCAGCCGGCCGAAGTACTCCCGGCCGTGCACCCCGGCCCACGGCACGAGGGCGCCTTGGGCGAGGGACTTCGTGGCGTCCGGGATGATCAGCTCCTCGTCCGCCTCGAGCCGGGTGCCGAGCCCGTGGCAGGTGGGGCAGGCGCCGTACGGCGAGTTGAACGAGAACGCCCGCGGCTCCAGCTCCTCCATCGTCAGCGGGTGGTCGTTCGGGCAGGCCAGCCGCTCGGAGAACCGGCGCTCCCGGTGTGGGTCGTTGTCCGGCAGGTCGACGAAGTCGAGGACGACGACGCCGCCGGCCAGTCCGAGCGCGGTCTCCACCGAGTCGGTCAGCCGGCGCTTGGCGTCCTTCTTCACCGACAACCGGTCGATCACGACGTCGATGTCGTGCTTCTCGTACTTCGCCAGCCGCGGGACGTCGCTGAGCGAGATCACCGAACCGTCCACGCGGGCCCGGCTGAACCCCTTGGTCGTCAGCTCACGGAACAGCTCGGTGTACTCCCCCTTACGGCCGCGCACGACCGGAGCGAGCACCTGGAAGCGGGTGCCTTCGTCGAGGTCGAGCACGCGGTCCACGATCTGCTGCGGGCTCTGCCGGGAGATCTGCTCGCCGCATACCGGGCAGTGCGGGATGCCGATCCGGGCGTAGAGCAGCCGCAGGTAGTCCCAGACCTCGGTGATCGTGCCGACCGTCGAACGCGGGTTGCGGCTGGTCGAACGCTGGTCGATCGACACTGCCGGGCTCAGGCCCTCGATGAAGTCGACGTCGGGCTTGTCCATCTGGCCCAGGAACTGGCGGGCGTAGGCCGACAGCGACTCGACGTACCGTCGCTGGCCTTCGGCGAAGATGGTGTCGAAGGCCAGGCTGGACTTGCCGCTGCCGGACAGCCCGGTGAAGACGATGAGCGCGTTGCGGGGCAGATCGAGGCTCACGTCGCGCAGGTTGTGCTCCCGTGCACCACGGACGATCAGTCGTTCTGCCACAGCACGTCTGCCTCAAGGTCGAGCGTAGGGGAAGCGGTCACGGAACAGTTCCAGCCAGCGTTTCGATGCTACGTGCCGGCTCCGACAGTTTCCGCCCCGGAACCAGCCCGCGGTCGTGCGCCCGCTCCCCCGCACGGCCCGGAAGCCTCGTGATCCCAGCGGTCCGCATAGGCTCCTGCCATGACCGATGAATACACCGGCAACGTCGCGGTCGGCGGCCCGCCGCAGACCCGCGAGATCGGCGACCTGACCCTCACCAAGGTCGCGGTCGGGCCGATGGACAACAACGCCTACTTCCTGCGCTGCCGCAACACCGGCGACGTGGTGCTCATCGACGCGGCACACTCCCCCGACGTGCTGCTCGGCATCCTCGACGACCAGCGGCTCCAGCGGATCGTCACGACCCATCAGCACGCCGACCACTGGCAGGCGCTGCCCGAGGTCGTGGCCGCCACCGGCGCTCCGGTCGCCGTCCATCCCGAGGACGCCGATCCGCTTCCGGTCACCGGGTTCGAGCCACTGGTCGAGGGCGACCAGGTCGAGGTCGGCGACTGCCGCCTGACGGTCATCCACCTGGTCGGGCACACCCCGGGCTCGATCGCCCTGCTCTACGAGGGGGACGACCGACCGCACCTGTTCACCGGCGACTCGCTGTTCCCCGGCGGGCACGGGCTGACCACCCGGCCGGAGGACCACGAGAGCCTGATGGACGACCTCGAGGCGAAGATCTTCGGCAAGCTCCCGGACGAGACGTGGTTCTACCCGGGCCACGGCTCGGACAGCACCCTGGGCGCGGAACGCCCACACCTGGCCGAGTGGCGTGAACGCGGCTGGTAGCCGCGACGTGAACTGACGGGGACCGGCGGACGGGGTGGGCGCGAGCGTGGCACAGTGACGGCCGTGACGACGTACGCCGTGGACCCGATCGGCTGGGTCCGGTCGTCCCGCGACGAGGCGATCGACGACGACTGGGCCTCGGTCGAGGCGTCGATCGTGCTGGATCCGGAGCGGTTCGGGCCCGAGAGCCTCGCCGGGCTGGCGGAGTTCTCGCACGTCGAGGTGGTTTTCCTGTTCGACCGGGTGCCGGACGGCGAGGTGCAGAGCGGGGCCCGACACCCGCGTGGGAACCCGGACTGGCCGGCCGTCGGCATCTTCGCGCAACGCGCCAAGATGCGCCCGAACCGGATCGGCGTGACCGCCTGCCGGCTGCTCGGGATCGACGGGCTGACGCTTCGGGTCGAGGCGCTCGATGCGATCGACGGCACGCCGGTCCTGGATCTGAAGCCGGTGATGAGCGAGTTCCTGCCGCGCGGCGAGATCCGCCAGCCGGGCTGGTCGCACGAGCTGATGACGACGTATTGGAGCCGGAGTTGAGCGACATCCACGACGACCCCGAGGCACGCGCCGAGCGGCTGAAGCGACTCGGCAGCATGTCCCGGCGCGAGTTGATCGCCGCGATCAGTGCACTCGGTGCCGCGGCCGTGCTCGGGCTGCCGGAACCCGCCGCCGCGGCGGTACGGTCCGAGCCGGCGGCCCGCGCCGCGCGCCGTGCCGCGCGAATCGCCGATCAGGTCTCCTCGGTGGCGCACGCAGCGGGGATCGGTCCGGCCGGTGGCGATCTCGGCGCGATCGACCACATCGTGTTCCTGATGCTGGAGAACCGCTCGTACGACCACTACTTCGGCGCCTACCCCCGGGGCCGCGGGTTCGACGACCACCCGAAGCACTCGCTGGGAGCGTTCGCCCAGGACTACCCGGGCGGCAGCATGCTCTCGCCGCGCAACCTGCTCCTGCCCTTCCACCTCGATCCCAAGATCGGTGAGGAGTGCACGAACGACCTCACTCACGACTGGGAGCCGCAGCATCAGAGCTGGAACCACGGCAAGATGAACCGCTTCGTCAAGACCCATACGTCGAAGACGTACGAAGGCAACCCCGACGGCGCGATGACGATGGGGTACTACACACGCCGCGACCTGCCGTTCCACTGGGCACTGGCCGACCACTTCACCCTTTGTGACGCGTACTTCGCGTCCGTGATGGGCCCGACGCATCCCAATCGGCTGATGGCGAACAGCGGAACGATCGACCCTGAGGGCCACCACGGCGGTCCGATCACCGAGACCAACCCGAGCATCTACCCCGACTTCCGATGGACCTGCACGTGGCCAACCGTGCAGGAGCACCTCGAGGACAAGGGCGTGTCGTGGAAGGTCTACCACCCGTCCAACGCACATGTGACCGGCAAGTACGCGCGGCTGAAGAACTTCCCGACCTGGGACCCGTCGATCTACGCCGGTGACAGCGAATACATCCTGCTGCTCACCGACCATGTGCTGCCCTACTTCAAGGCCTTCAAGAAGGCGACCACGCCGTTGCACCACAAGGCGTTCACCCCGACCTTCCCGAACGACTTCCAGTCCGACGTCCGCTCCGGCAACCTTCCACACGTGTCGTGGATCATCCCGCCGCTCGGCTTCGACGAGCACCCGTCTTCGCCGCCGGACCGTGGCATGTGGTTCGTGCAGTCCGTGCTCGACGAGCTGAGCTCGCACCAGAAGCTGTGGTCGAAGACCGCCCTCATCGTCATGTACGACGAGAACGACGGCTGGTTCGATCACGTCCCGCCACCGACTGCACCGAAGGGCACCAAGGGTGAGTGGCTGACCGCGAACCACAAGAGCAGCACCCAGTACCAGTCGATCGCCGGGCCGGTCGGTCTGGGCATCCGCGTGCCGGCCCTGGTCATCTCGCCATTCAGCCGCGGCGGACACATCGCCACTGAGGTGTTCGACCACACCTCGCAGCTGAAGCTGGTCTCCGAGCGGTTCGGGATCGAGGTGCCGAACGTGTCGGAGTGGCGCAAACGCACGGTCGGCGACCTGACCTCGGCCCTGTTCCGCGGCAGTCACAACGCGGCGATGCCGGCACTGCCCAAAATGCCGCTCGGCTCCGCGACCGGCACCGGCACCTGCACCGAGGAAGACACCGAGATGGGTGGCGCGGCGCCCACGATCCCGACCAACCAGCGGATGCCCACCCAGCACGGCAAGACGGTCCCGGCGACGCGCTGGTACCCGGCAGCGGCGACATCCACCGATCGGATCCCGGCCCGAAGCGGCCGCAACACTGCAACCACCAAGTCGGCGACCAACGCACTCATGCACGGCGCTGTCGTCGAACCGGCCCAAACCGGCAAGTCCGGCAGACGGGTGCGCGCACCGCGGTAGTCGGCGACCTAGCGGCTCAGGTCGGGCGTTTGCTCCGGGGTAGACCAGCGACAACGCTGTCGTACGACGCGTCGATCAGCTCGATCAGTTCGTCTTCCGGGACCGCACCGTCGATCCGGACGGTGTTCCAGCCGAACCGGCCGATGTAGGCCATCATCGTGACGTCGTTCGGGTAGCGCTCGCGCAGCTCGGCCGCCTCGTCCGGATCCCGGCCACACTTGACGCCGATGGTCGTGTCGCCGTTGAAGCTGAAGATCTTCCCGCCGACCTTCGCGACGACGTCGCCCTCCCAGGGCTCGTCACGACAGGCGCCGGGCTTGCCCAGGCAGTAGGTCAACAACTGATCGCGGGTCACCGCACGTCCCCCTGAAGTCCTCCCCCGCAACTTTGTGTGAGACATATCACACGTGTTCCCGGGTGCGCACCCTCGCTATCGCGGCGCGGGAAAATCTGCCGGGCCACAAATGGGGCGCCCTGCACAACCCGTCAGGAACTGGCCACCGCTTGCGACCGGTCCCAGCCTCAACGGTCAGAGGGTCAACGCGGTGGCCGCGACGCCGGTCCGTGGGCGCACTCCGAACGTCGCGTGGTCTCCGCCGAGATCCAGAAACGCAATCTGATCGACGCTCCGGTCACCACTCAGCCGCTCGCGATGGAAGATCGCAACGAACCACCCGTCGGTCCCGAGCACCGACCCCCATCCGGTGCCGCCCTTGCCAGGGTTCTCCGGGTCTTCGAAGGTCCGGCTCCCCCGCGCCGTCAGGCCTGCTGCGGAGCCCTTGATGACCACGATCGCCGCGCCCCCATTGATGCCTCGGCCGTAGCGCCCGGTGCCGTCCGGCGCCCCGACAACGAGGCGTCGCCGGAATCGGCAGGGCACCCCTCCTTCCCTGGTGAACCGCTGCGTGCCGGCCGCGATGAGTGCCGACCCGAACTGCGCGCCGATGCCCGATTGCCGTGTTCCTGTGGCCGTCCCGACTCCCGGCAAGGTCTGGGTGAACAACTGGGCCCGCCGGGTGGTGAGGCCGGAGTCCTGGGAGTAGAGAACGTCGACACTGCCGGCATCGCGCACCGACCGAACGGTGGCGTCCGGCGCACCGATGGCAAGGTCGTCCCGCCGCGCCGAAGTGAAGAACCCGGTCGCGAGCGAGGCGCCGAAACGCGCGTTGGCCGTCACCCGCCCGGGGACGCCCGGCGTGTTCTCGGTGAAGGTCTGGTTGTGTCGATGCCGGAAGCCGGTCGCGGTGCTGTAGACGATGTCCACCCGGCCGGCACGCGGATGCCCGTTCACCTTTGCGCCTGGGATGCCGACGATGAGATCGCCGCGCTTCGCCGCGGTCAGCCGGCCGGCCGCGAGCACCGACCCCCACTGCCGAACCGAGCCCGGAATCCCGGCGCTGTGCCTAGAAACGACCTCTGCCCCTCGTGCGGTCAACCCGCCGGACGTACCCGGCAGCACATCGATCTGTCCGGTGAGCACGCGATGATCTGCGCCATCCTCGCCCGGCGCGCCGACGGCGAGGTCGTCGTAGCGCCCGCCGGTGAACCGTCCGGCGGCAAGCGCCGAGCCAAAGGCGTCTCCGGTGTGCGCGGTCCCCGAAAGGCCCGCCGCGTCCTGGGTGATGACGGTCGAGTCACTGGCACTGAGCCCCGTCGGGCCGCCGTAGAGGATCACGACCGCCCCTGCGCCGCGCTGCGGCCGCCCGCCCTTCGGCGTCACAGTCGCACCCGGTACGCCGATCGCGAGATCGCGGTAGTTGTCCGCGTTGAACATGCCGGACGTCAGGCTGGCACCAAAATGCTGCGTACCGGTGCCCGTGAGCCCGAAGTCACCGCCGTCGAACGTGGTCCTCTTGGACGGGTCGTTCCCTTCGATGATCGTGACGCTTCCGTTGCGCCGCTTGTCCGCGGCGACCACAGTGAACGGCTCGTCGAAAGGGCGTCGTTGAGCCGACTGGCAGCTCGCGGCCGCGCGGGCCGCGATGCCGTGAGAGACGAAAGCGGCGCCGGCCCGCCCGGTCGTGGGTGCTGCGATGGCGGACACGATCACCGCCGCGCCCGTCGAGACCGCGGCTGCCGGGATGACCAGGCGTCTCATCGCGCCGCCTCCTTCAGGTGACCTATGCACTTCGAACGTCCGACCCGACCACTTCGTTGACCGCGACTATGACCCAGCTGCGCGCTGCCAAGGCCGCAGGGAGCGCCGCATGCTGGCGCACGCAAGGAGGCGAGAACGCCGGCAGCGGGGACCCAGGCACCTTCCGGGCTGAGCTGCGCGCTGCCAAGGCCGCAGCCGACGCCGCGTGCTGGCGCACGCAAGGAGGCGAGAACGCCGGCAGCGGGGACCCAGGCACCTTCCGGGCTGAGCTGCGCACTGCCAAGGCCGCAGGGAGCGCCGCGTGCTTATGGCACGCAAGCGACCGAGAACGCCGGCAGCGTGCAGCTCAGCCCGGAAGGCCGGCGGACTGCATGGCGCGGAACTCCTTCTTCAACTCGCCGATCTCGTCGCGAAGCCGAGCGGCCAGCTCGAAGTGCAGCTCGCCGGCGGCGGCGTGCATCTGGTCCTGGAGCTGCTGGATCAGCAGGGCCAGCTCGGCCTTCGGCAGGCCGGCCAGCTCGGCGGCGTGCTGCCCGGCGGTGGGTGACTTGCTGGCCATGCCCGGGACCGGGGTCTTGCCGCGGGACTGCGCGCGGCCACTGCCGCCGATCAGCTCGCCTTCTTCGCCTCTGACGATGTCGTCGAGGATGTCCGCGATGCGCTTGCGCAACGGCTGCGGGTCGACGCCTCGCTCGTTGTTGTAGGCGATCTGCTTGTCCCGGCGGCGATTGGTCTCCTCGATCGCCTTCTGCATCGACGGCGTGATCTCGTCCGCGTACATGTGGACCTCGCCCGACACGTGCCGCGCCGCCCGGCCGATGGTCTGGATCAGCGAGGTGCCGCTGCGCAGGAAGCCTTCCTTGTCGGCGTCGAGGATCGACACCAGCGACACCTCTGGCAGGTCGAGTCCCTCCCGCAGCAGGTTGATCCCGACGAGGACGTCGAACTCGCCTTTGCGCAGCTCGCGCAACAGCTCGACCCGGCGCAGCGTGTCGACCTCGCTGTGGAGGTAGCGGACCCGGATCGAGTTCTCGAGCAAGTAGTCGGTCAGGTCCTCGGCCATCTTCTTCGTCAGCGTGGTGACCAGAACTCGCTCGTCGCGGTCCGCGCGCAGCTTGATCTCGTGGATGAGGTCGTCGATCTGTCCCTTGGGCGGCTTGACCACCACCAGCGGGTCGATCAGGCCGGTCGGGCGGATGACCTGCTCGACCACGTCGTCCTTCACCCGGCCCATCTCATACGGGCCCGGCGTCGCGGACAGGTAGACGGTCTGGCCGATCCGCTCGAGGAACTCCTCCCACCGCAACGGCCGGTTGTCCATTGCGCTCGGGAGCCGGAACCCGTGGTCCACCAGGGTCCGCTTGCGGCTCATGTCGCCTTCGTACATCCCGCCGATCTGCGGGACGGTCACGTGCGACTCGTCGATCACGAGCAGGAAGTCGTCGGGGAAGTAGTCGAGCAGCGTGTGCGGCGGCGTGCCCTTGTCGCGGCCGTCGATGTGACGGGAGTAGTTCTCGATTCCCGAGCAGAAGCCGACCTGCCGCATCATCTCGATGTCGTACGTCGTACGCATCCGCAGCCGCTGCGCCTCGAGCAGCTTGCCTTGGGTCTCGAGCTCGGCCAACCGCTCCTCGAGCTCGGCCTCGATTCCGCGGATCGCCCGCTCCATCCGCTCGGGACCGGCGACGTAGTGCGTGGCGGGGAACACCAGTGCGGTCTCGTCGTCGCTGATGACCTCGCCGGTCAACGGGTGCAGGGTCGAGATCCGCTCGATCTCGTCGCCGAACATCTCGATCCGGAGCGCGAGCTCCTGGTAGACCGGGAACACCTCGATGGTGTCGCCGCGCACCCGGAACGTCCCACGGGTGAAGGCGAGGTCGTTGCGGGTGTACTGGATGTCGACGAACTTGCGCAGCAGTACGTCGCGCTCGATGGTCTGGCCGAGGTCGAGCTGCACGCACCGGTCGACATACTCCTGCGGCGTGCCGAGGCCGTAGATGCAAGAGACGCTCGCGACGACGATGACATCCCGCCGGGTGAGCAGGCTCATCGTGGCGGAGTGCCGGAGCCGTTCGACCTCCTCGTTGATCGAGGAGTCCTTCTCTATGTAGGTGTCGGTCTGTGGGACGTAGGCCTCGGGCTGGTAGTAGTCGTAATAGGAGACGAAGTACTCCACGGCGTTGTGCGGCAGCAACTCGCGGAACTCGTTGGCCAGCTGGGCGGCGAGGGTCTTGTTGGGTGCCATCACAAGGGTCGGCCGCTGCAGCCGCTCCACCAGCCATGCGGTCGTTGCGGACTTGCCGGTGCCGGTGGCGCCGAGCAGGACGACGTCACGGTTCCCGGCCTGCACGCGCCGAGCCAGCTCGTCAATCGCTTGGGGCTGGTCGCCGGACGGCGCGAAGTCGGACTCGACGACGAACGGCGCCGTGCTCGGCCGGATCGAAGTGACGCTGCTCACAGCATCAGAACGTACGCCGGACCCCCGACACTTCCCAACCGGCCGCTGCGCCCGCTCAGCCGGCGTCGGCCTGCAGCGCGGACCACACGGCGTCGACCTGCGGGTCGAGCGCATCGAGGTCACCGTCGTTGACGATGACGAAGTCGGCAATCGCCAGCCGGTCGGCGCGGTCCGCCTGGGCTGCAATCCGGGCGCGGGCGGCGTCCTCGCTCATCCCGCGGCGGCTGACCAGCCGGTCGATCTGCACCTCCACCGGCGCGTCCACGACGACCACGACGTCATAACGGTCGCGGATGCCCGCTTCGACGATCAGAGGGACGTCATGAACGACGATCGCGCGTGGGTCCGCGGCGGCCGCCGCTGCGACCAGCTCCGTGGTCCGCTCGGCCACCAGCGGATGGACGATTGCGTTCAGGCGCGCGAGCGCCGCCGGGTCGTCGAACACGATGGTCGCCACCCGCTCCCGGTCCAGCGAGCCGTCACCGGCCCTGACACGGGGGCCGAACTCGGCAACGACCGCCTCGAGCCCGGGTGTGCCGGGCGCGACGACCTCGCGCGCGATCGCGTCGGCATCCACGATGGTCGCGCCGCGCGCGGCGAATCGCCGCGTCACCTCACTCTTGCCGGCGCCGATCCCGCCGGTCAGCCCAACGTTGCGCACGCCGGTGCCGCGGGAGCTACTCCTCGGCGGAGGCGTCGGAGCCTTCGCCGGCCGTTTCGTCGGCGCTCGCCTCCGCAGCCGGCGACTGCTCGCCCGCGGCCTCGTCGGCGGCCGCGTCACCCTGGCCCTCGTCGGCCTGGTCCTCGTCGCCGCCGGTCAGCTTGCGGCGCAGCTCGGCCAACGCCTCGTCGCTCGCCAGCGTCCCGGCGCTCGCCGGCTCACCCTCGGTCGGCTCCGAGGTGTACGACGCAGCCTCGGCCGCCTCGGCGTCGGCGGCCTGGGCGGACGCCATCTGCTTCTGGTGTGCCTCCCAGCGCTCGTGGGCTTTGGCGTACTGCGCCTCCCACTCGGCCTGCTGGGTCTCGTAGCCCGGCTTCCACTCGTTGGTCTCCGAGTCGAAGCCCTCCGGGTAGATGTAGTTGCCCGCGTCGTCGTACTGCGCGGGCATGCCGTACTGGGTCGGGTCGAAGTGGTCGGCAACCGCCTCGCCGACAGTGCCCTCGTTGGCCTGCTTGAGCGACAGCGAGATCCGCCGCCGCTCGAGGTCGATGTCGATCACCTTGACGAAGATCTCGTCGCCGACGTTGACGACCTGCTCCGGGATCTCGACATGCCGCTCGGCCAGCTCCGAGATGTGCACGAGGCCCTCGATGCCCTCCGCGACGCGGACGAACGCACCGAACGGCACCAGCTTGGTGACCCGGCCGGGCACGACCTGCCCGATCGCGTGAGTGCGGGCGAAGGCCTGCCACGGGTCTTCCTGAGTCGCCTTCAGCGACAGGGACACGCGCTCGCGGTCCATGTCGACATCGAGCACCTCGACGGTGACCTCCTGGCCGACCTCGACGACCTCGCTCGGGTGGTCGATGTGCTTCCAGGACAGTTCGGAGACGTGCACGAGACCATCGACACCGCCGAGGTCGACGAACGCGCCGAAGTTGACGATCGAGGAGACCACGCCCTTGCGCACCTGGCCCTTGAGCAGCTGGGTCAGGAAGTTCTGCCGCACCTCGCTCTGGGTCTGCTCCAGCCAGGCCCGGCGGGACAGCACGACGTTGTTGCGGTTCTTGTCCAGCTCGATGATCTTGGCCTCGAGCTCCTTGCCGACGTACGGCTGGAGGTCGCGGACCCTGCGCATCTCGACCAGGGAAGCCGGAAGGAACCCGCGCAGCCCGATGTCGAGGATCAGCCCGCCCTTGACGACCTCGATCACCGTGCCGGTGACGATCCCGTCCTCTTCCTTGATCTGCTCGATCGTGCCCCACGCGCGCTCGTACTGCGCGCGCTTCTTGGACAGGATCAGCCGGCCCTCCTTGTCCTCCTTCTGGAGCACAAGGGCCTCGACCGAGTCACCGACGGAGACGACCTCGTTGGGGTCGACGTCATGCTTGATCGACAGCTCACGGCTGGGGATCACGCCTTCGGTCTTGTAGCCGATGTCGAGGAGAACCTCGTCGCGATCGACGCGGACAATGACGCCCTCGACGATGTCGCCGTCGTTGAACTCCTTGATCGTGCCGTCGATGGCGGCGAGGAAGTCCTCGGAGCTGCCGATGTCGTTGATGGCGACCTGGGCGTACGGGTGGGGGTTGGCGTTGGCGTCTGCGACGGCGGTAGTCATGTAGTAGGGGTCTCCGGACGGACATCGTCTAGGGGACACCGTGTCCGAAGGATTCCCAACCGCACGGTGTCACTGGGGCACGCTGCGGGATCCCGCGGCGCGACCAGCGAGTCTAATGGTGCTTGTGAGCGGAGTCGAACGCCCCGACGGCGATGCCGAGCAGCCCGTGGCGGCGGTCATCGACCCGGTCCGCCGGCTGGTCGACGCGGCCGAAAGCCGCCGGGCCAGCCGGTCCTGGTGGGACGCGACCGCCCAGGACTATCAGGCCGAGCACGGTGAGTTCCTCGGCGACGTGGACTTCCTGTGGTGCCCCGAAGGGCTGCGCGAGACCACCGCGGGGCTGCTCGGCGACGTGACGGGCAAGCGCGTGCTCGAGGTCGGATGCGGGGCCGGGCAGTGCAGCCGGTGGCTGGTCGCCCGGGGCGCGGCGCCGATCGGGATCGACCTGTCCGGCGCGCAGCTCGCCCACGGCGCGGCCCTGGACCGGCGCACCGGGATCTCGGTGCCGGCGATCCAGGCGGACGCCCAGCGGCTCCCGTTCGCCGACGCGAGCTTCGATCTCGCCTGCTCGGCGTTCGGCGCCGTGCCCTTTGCCACGGACTCGGCCGCGATCATGGCGGAGGTCGCCCGCGTGCTGCGGCCGGGCGGGCGCTGGGTCTTCTCCGTCACCCACCCGGTGCGCTGGTGCTTCCCGGACGATCCCGGACCGGCCGGCCTGACCGCGCGCACGTCGTACTTCGACCGCCAGCCCTACGTCGAACAGGACCAGGACGGCAAGGCGACGTACGTCGAGCACCACCGCACGATCGGCGACCGAGTCAGGGAGCTGGTGGCGGCCGGGCTGGTGATCGACGACGTCGTCGAACCCGAGTGGCCGCCCGATCACCTACGGCCGTGGGGGCAGTGGAGCCGGCTTCGCGGCGCGATCATCCCGGGCACAGCGATCTTCGTGACACATCGGCCGACGTGACCGAAGCGCGGTTTCGCGACATCTCGTCGACTACTGTCCGTCTCGATGCTCGACCGGCCCGGTGACGACGGCTTCGACGGTGCGCTCGCCGCCGTCGCGGCGGTCGATGGCTGGATGACCGATGCGCAGGCGCTGCGCCTGTGGCGGGCCGCGCGGCGGGTGCCCGACTCGGGGCAGATCGTGGAGATCGGCTCGTTTCGCGGCCGGTCGACGATCGTGCTCGCCCGCGGTGCTCATGAGACGGTCTCGGTCGTGGCGATCGACCCACACGGTGGCGGCGACCGCGGCCCGGGCGAGATCGCTCCTGATGCCGAGCGCGGGGACGCCGACCACATGCGTTTCACCGCAAACCTCGTTGCAGCAGGAGTGGCGGAGCGGGTCCGACACGTCCGGAAGGCATCGAGCGCCGCGCACGGCGACGTGACCGGTCTGATCGACCTGCTCTACATCGACGGCGCGCACCGGTACTCACCCGCCCGGGACGACATCGCGCAGTGGGGCAGCCGGGTAGCGCCGCGGGGCAGCCTGCTGATCCATGACGCGTTCAACGCGATCGGCGTGACCGCGGCACAGCTACGGCTGCTCGTCTTCGGTGCGCGGTTCGAGTACGTCGGCCGGGACGGCTCGCTCGTCGAGTACCGCCGCCGCCAGGTGCGGCGAGCCGCGCGGCTGCGCAACACCGCTCGCCAGCTTGCCCAGCTCGGCTACTTCTCGAGAATGGTCGCGGTGAAGTGCGCCCTGACCGCTCGGGCCTATCCGCTCGCGCGCCGACTCGGGCACCCCGGCCGCGAATGGCCGTACTGAGCCAAGCCGCCGGCCGCTGGCGTCGCTGGTCGCAGCGCCCCGGCTGGCGCACCATCACCTGGACCGCGCCGTCGCCCTCCGTGCAACGGCTTCGCCTCGCTGCGGTCGGCCTGGCCATCACGTTGCTGGTGTTCACCCAGAGCTCGGGACTGATCGCCGCCGACACCAAGCTCGACCTCGTCGTGGCGCCCTGGCGCTTCCTGGTGACCGCTGCCACGGCCTGGGACCCGACCGCCGACGCGGGCACCCTGCAGAACCAGGCCTACGGCTACCTGTTCCCGATGGGCCCGTTCTTCCTGCTCGGTTACCTGGCCCACGTGCCGGCGTGGATCGTCCAGCGGACCTGGGAGTCGGCACTTCTCGTCGGCGCGTTCCTCGGCACGTTCCGGCTGTCCCGACTGCTCGGCGTTGCCGGCTGGTGGCCGCGGGTCGCGGCCGGGCTGACCTACGCGCTCGCCCCGCGGATGCTCATGGAGATCGGGATCATCTCCTCCGAGCTGTTGCCCGTCGTCGCGCTCCCCTGGGTTCTGATCCCGCTGGTGCAAGGGGCCCGGGAGGGATCGCCCCGCCGGGCGGCGGCGCTGTCCGGCATCGCGTTACTGTTCGCCGGCGGGACGAACGCCGCCGCGACGCTGGCGATCCTGCCGGTTCCCGTGCTGTGGCTGCTGACCCGCGAACGCGGGCCGCGCCGCGCCGCTCTTGCCCGGTGGTGGACGCTCGCCGTGGCGCTCTCCTGCCTGTGGTGGACCGTGCCGCTGCTCGTGCTCGGCAAGTACAGCCCGCCGTTCCTGAACTGGATCGAGTCGGCGGCCGTCACCACGAGCCCCACGTCGCTCGCGACCACGCTGCGCGGAGCCGAGCACTGGGAGGCCTACCTCGGCAGCAACGTGTGGCCGGCCGGCTACATCTTCGTGACCCAGCGCACGGTCGTCTTCGCGACCGCGGTGGTCGCTGCCGCGGGCCTGATCGGGATCTCGTTGCGGCGCACGCGGAACCGGTTCTTCCTCGGCACCTGCCTGGCGGCCGGCCTGGTCCTCACCACGTTCGGTCACGTCGCCTCGATCGGCCCGCTTGCCGCGATGACGGAACGCACCTCGCTCGACGGCGCCCTGAACGCGTTCCGCAACATTCACAAGTTCGACCCAGTGCTCCGACTGCCGATCGCGATCGGGGTCGGGCAGCTGGTGGCTGCAGGGATCGAACGTTGGGGCCGGCGCGCACGGCAACCGAGGCCGGGCCGTGCCGACCCTCTGGTGACCGGAACGGTCGCGGCGCTCTGCATCGCAGTGGCCGCGATCGCGCCGGCGCTCACCGGAACGCTGATCCCCGAGCTCCATGCCGTCAACGACCCGTCCTGGTGGCATCAGGCGGCGGACTGGTTGGGCGACCAGGGCGACGGCCGGGCGCTCGTCGTACCGGGTGCGGCGCAGCCGATCTATCTGTGGGGCAGTCCGCGTGACGACGCACTGCAGCCGCTCGCGACGTCGCCCTGGACGGTCCGCGACTCGATTCCGCTCGCAAACGCGGGTTACATCCGGCTGCTCGACGAGGTCGACGCCGAGCTCGCCGCGGGACAGGCGGACCCGAGCCTCGCGGAGGTGCTCGCCCGCTCCGGAATCCGGTACGTCGTCGTCCGCAACGACCTCGACACCACCGCCTCGGACGCGACGCCGCTCCAGTTCGTCTACTCGACGCTCGACAACTCTGCCGGCTTCCGCAAGGTGAAGAGCTTCGGGCCGAACCTCATCTCGGGAAGCAACCCCAACGAGCTCACCGACTCCGGTGCACTGCCGCCGAGCGCCGCCATCACGGTCTACGCGGACACGGCGTGGACCGGCGACGTCGCGCTGCTGCCGACCAGCCAGGCGGTCGTGGCCAACGGCTCCGCCGACAACCTCGCCGACCTGACCGCCGCCGGGGTCTCTCCCGACCAGCCGGTGATCTTTGCGCCGGCCGAGCTCCCGCCCGGCGCCGGCCCGCCGTCAACCGCGCTCACCGACGGCATCCGCCGCCGGGAGTTCGCCTTCGGCGGGATCGGCGGCTACTCGGCCACCATGACCGCGAACCAGCCGTACACCCTTGCGCGAGCCGCCCACGACTACCTGCCGACACCGTCTCCGCCGCTGTCGACGACGTCCTATCTCGGGATCAAGGACGTCCTGGCGTCGTCCTCCGGCGCCAGTGCGAACGCGGCCATCAATGTCTCGGCCGCAAATGGTCCGTGGTCGGCACTCGACGGCAACCTGTTCACCGCCTGGCGGGTGGGCGCCTACGCCGGTGCGATCGGGCAGTGGCTTCAGGTCGACCTCGCCGCGCAGTTGGACCTCTCCACCGCGAGCATCGCGTTCGCCGGGCTCGCCAACGGCTATCCGGACCGGATCCGGGTCACCACCGCGGCCGGCCGGCTCGACCAGACCGTCGTCCCGGATGGGCTGCCGCAGACAATCCGGCTGCCGGCCGGTGAGACCGGCTTCGTGCGCATCACGCTCCTGCACATGGCGGATGGCAGCAGCGGACGAGCGGCCGGGATCGCCGAGCTCTCGATACCCGGCGTGCTCGCGGCTCGCACCCTCGACGTACCCGGATCGGGACGCCCCGACCTGGTTGCGTTCTCCCTCGAGGCCGGCAACCGCAGCGACTGCCTGACGGTCAACGCGGCACCGGCCTGCGACCCCGCCTGGTCCGCCAACGGCGAGGAGGACGGCAGCCTCGATCGCACGTTCACGCTGTCCGGCACCGCGACGTACGACACCCGCGCGCTCGTCACGCTGCGTCCGGGCGCGGCGCTGAACCAGGTCCTCGACCGCGGACAGCCGTTGACCGCGGTCGCGTCGTCGGTCGACTCCTCCGATCCGCGATCCCGTCCTGAGGCTGCCGTCGACGGCACACCCGACACCGGCTGGATCGCGGCGCCGCGCGATCTCAAACCCACGCTCACCGTCACGATGCAGAAGGCGCACCGGCTCACCGGCATCGAGCTCACCCCGTACGCCGGAGCCCCCGCCCGGGCACCGGTGGAGGTGCAGGTGACTGCCGGATCGTCGCAGGTCACCAGGGTCGTCCCCTCCGACGGCGTCATCCACTTCGCGCACCCGGTACGTGCCCGCTCCGTTCGCATCCACGTGATCCGGGCGGCGCTGCGGATCACCACGATCCCCGGGAGCACCCGGCCGCAGTTCCTTCCGGTCGGGATCGGCGAGGTCGACCTGCTCGGCCGGCACGTACCCCACGCGATCCCTCGGCAGAAGTTCCGGCTGGGCTGCCGGGCCGGCGTCACGTTGGGGATCGACGGCGTACCGGTCCCGATGCACGTGTCCGCCCCGATGTCGACCGCGCTGGCGGGCGATGCCCTCCCCGCGGTGCCGTGCCGGGTCCACGGCGACCGCAAGCTCGGCCTCCCTCCGGCCTGGCAGCGGCTCGCTGCCGGCCGCAACCGGGTCACGCTCGACGCGAGCGCGGTCACCGACCCGCAGTCGATCGAGCTGCGGCTGGTCGGCCAGCCCGCTCGCCCGGCGCCGGTAGCGCTGCCCGTCCACCAGCTGCTCTGGACCGCGAGCAACCGAGCGGTCGGGGTCGACACCAAGGTCGCGGCCCTGCTCGTCGTGCACGAGAACGCCAACCCCGGCTGGCACGCGACGTACGACGGCCGGGCGTTGACCGCCGTCACCGTCGACGGCTGGCAACAAGCGTGGCTGGTGCCGGCCGGCGCGCACGGTGTCGTTCACTTGCGGTTCGCGCCGCAGAAGACCTTCGCGATCGGCCTGCTCGCCGGAGCAGCGGCCGCCCTGGTGCTCATCGGATTGGCGATCCGCCGGCCAGCCCGCCGCTGGCGGGCGCGAGCACCTGCGGCAAGGGCGCGGCCAGCGCGAGCACACCGCTGGCTCGGCGTGGCGATGGTCGTGCTGAGCCTATTGCTGCTCGGCTCGGTGGCGGGGCTGGTCGTGGCTGCGGCCCTGCTCGCCATCGCGTGGTACGCGCCACAGCGCTTCCGGGGCCGGGCGCTGGTCGGCCTGGCGATCGCCGCGTCAGCCGCGGTCACGGTCCTCGAGACGGCCGCAACGGCCGCGTCGAGCCATCCGCTAGCCGGCAGCGCCGGCGGGCAGCTGCTCTGCCTGGTTGCGGTCGGCGCCGTCCTGTGCCGGTGCCTGCTCGGTGGTGGCCGGCCGCCACGAGCTGGAGAAGCGCCGCAGTAACGGTCGCTCCACCAGGTGCCAGCTGGCCGCCGCCACCAAGGTCGCAGCGACGGCGGTCATGCCGAACAGCGCCCAGAAATGCCCAGTGAACGGCGCCCAGCCCAGCCAGCGCGCGATGGACAGCAGGATCCCGAGGTGCCAGAGATAGACGCCGTAGGAGATCTCGCCCAGCCACTGCATCGGGCGGTTACCGAGCAAGGCGGTGGTCCAGGCTGTGCCGCCCTGGGTGAGCGGCAGCAGGAAGAAGAACGCTGACCCGCCGGCCAGCAGGTGATAGAGCGTCCACTCCCAGGCAGTGGCCGGGGCAACGCTGCGCGGGCCCGCGAGCGGCAGCGTCAACAACCAGAACAGCAGGCCGCCGACGACCCAACACGTCCCCGGCGAGGTGGCCCAGGCCGACAGCGTCCGCCGCCATCGCGTGGCGGCCGGCTCCAACGACAGCGATGCAAGCAGGATGCCCAGTGCGAACCAGTCGAAGTAGCAGGGCAGCCACAGCAACGCGAGGCTCGATGACCCGGCGACTTCGTGAGTGATGACGTCGGCGGCGAGGCCGGCGACCACGAGGGTCACCACAAGCACGGCCGCCTGGCGGTGCCGCGGCGCCCGCAGCCGGCGGCTGGCCCAGATCACCAGCGGCAGCACGGCATAGAAGGCGATCTCGACCACCAGGGTCCAGCTCTGGGAGAGCGAATGGTTGACGTAGTGGTGGTCGTAGGTCTGGATCAGCAGCAGGTAGCTCGCCCAGGTCCAGGGGCTCGAGTGCTGGTTCGAGAACAGCGCGAGCGTGCCGACGATGGACAGCAGGTACGCCGGGAGGATGCGCAGAGCGCGCCGCCACCAGAACTGCGCGATGTGCGAGCGCTCCAGCCGGCTCGTGTCGGTCAGGAACTGCCGAGAGAGCAGGAACCCGGACAGCAGGAAGAACAGGGTCACGCCGAAGTTCAGCCGTGCCAGCAGCGGCGCGAACGGCCCGTTGTTCAGGGTGCGGCCGCTCTCGAACCCCGCATGGGTGGCGATGACGGCGTACGCCGCAACGGCCCGGACCCCGCTCAGCGCACCGAGGCCGCTACGGCGGCCGGTGCCGGCCGCGCTGCTCACGAGCCGGCCGGCGTAGGCACGCCGAGGACGACGGTCGACATGCACACGCTGGTGTTCGCGCTGCCGCTGCTGAACGTCACCGATGTCGGCGCGCTCAGCCGGACCGGCAGGATCACGGCGCCGAGCCGCTGGTCGAAGTCGACCGTGGCCGGACCAGTCGGGCCCACCGTTGTCCCCTTGGCGTCCCGCAAGCGGACACGCACGATCGCCGGACGCTGCTCGAAGTACTCGATCCGCAGAAAATACGCCCCCACATCGGGCTTCGGCCCGAGCCGAACCGTGATCGAACGGGTGCCGCGCAGCAGCGTCGGGCAGAAGGCATTCGGCCTGCGGATCTGCGAGGCGACCTGTTCGAACCGGGCGGCGACAAGCCGTCCCTGTGCGGTGACCAGGTCGGGCTCGCCGGGACCGCGATCGAAGACCACCCGGGAATCGGTCAACGCGAGCAGGTCCGACAGCCGCCGGTCCCGGCTGATCTCGGGGATCACGACCGGCGAGACGTAGGTGTCGAACAGGTTCGCGGTCGGAGCGTGCTGGCGGATGCCGGCGCGGATCGCGGTGACATACCCGCGCGCCGGGCTCTCGTGCCAGCGTTCGGACCACGTCCACGCCGACCCCGCGCCCGACGCGATCAGCGCGACGACGACGGCTGCGCCGACTACGACGGCGACCACGCTGCGTCGCCGGTGCCGGGCCGGCTCGACCGCGACGCCGGCCGCGCGGGCTTGCACGCCCGTGTCGAGGCCGGGACGAGCAGCGAGCGCCAGCGCGGCCGCAATCGCGGTCGGCACCGCCAGGTCGAACGCGTAGCTGAACTGCAGGCCGACCAGGTCGCCGAAGGCGGTGTACCGCCCGATCCCGACGACGACCATGCCGATGACGACCGCGAGGGCGGGCAGCAGCCAGGCAAGAACGCCGCGCCACCGGTTGCGCCACCACCCGGCGGCCAGCAGCGCAACGAACGCCACCTGGCCGAGCACAACGGTCACCGTCCGTGGGTCCGCGACGCCGGTGTAGGTGGTGCCGGCCGACAGCCAGCGCCACGGCGCGCCGATCGCGGCAGCCCACAGCGAGTGACCCCACTGCAGCCAGATCAGGTGCACCGCGACGTGCGCCGGCAGTCGATGGGCGGACGACGCGCTGTAGTGATGGGTGAAGTAGTCCGCCGCGAACAGCGCCAACGGGCCGAACGTGTAGACCCATCCCCGCCAGTCGCGAACCAGCGACACGATCCGCGCCCGGAGCGACCCGCTGGTCAGCCACCCGGCGCTCAGCACGACCAGCAGAACCGCCGTGACCGCGGTCTTCTCCCAAAACCCCACGCCGACCACCAGCGCGACGCCCGCGACGGCGGACCAGCGCAACCGCCCGGTCTCCGCATGACGGACATGAGCGAGATAGGTCACGAGCACGCAGACCTGCGCGGTCAGCAGGTTCATCGAGCTGGACAACCACAGCGTCCCGGGCACGAGCAGCGGGCTGGCGCAGTAGAGGGCGGTGATCGCGAACGCCAGCCGTCGCGAATGCCCGAGCCGCTCGAGCAGCAGCGCGAGCAGCACCGTTGAGACCGCCTGAAGCACCACCCGCACGACGATCGTCGGGGCGTAGTCCAGCTTCGACGTACGAGCCAGGATCCAGAACACCAGCCGGACGCCGGGCGTGAGGTGGCCGTTGAACGGCATGGTGAGGTAGCCGGGCGTCAGGCTGTGGTGCAGGCCTTGAGAGAGCAGCGTGAAGTCGTCCTGGTAGAACCACCCGCGGGTGCATAGCCACGCGACCCAGCCGGCCTGGAGCACGACGAGCAACGCGAGGGGCTGGTAGGTGTTCCCCACCGGCGTCGTCCGGGCGGTGTCTTCCGCAAGTGCAGCTGTCATGTACGTCGCAGCACGATGAGGATGTTCCAGCTGGTGAGCTCGCGCAGGCCGGGTACGTCGATCAGCCGCTGCGCCCAGCTCGGGTGGTAGCGCGGCCCGCGCGCCACTGGCGTCGCACGCCCGTCCGAGACCGCCCGGTCGGCCCAGCGCAGCATGCGGGTCGCAGAGATCGGGAACAAGGTCCGCCCGAAGTCGTTCTTGGGCCGCTGCCCTCGCCGGCGGGCGTAGCGGTCCGCTGCCCGGCGCCCGCCGATAAGAAGGTGCCAGGGTTTGGTCTCGTGCCCGCCGTTCGGCGACAGCCAGTTCGTGTAGGCGAGGTAGACCAGGCCGCCCGGCCGGGTCACTCGCAGCATCTCGTCGGCGAGCCGCTCGGGTTCGGCGACATGCTCCAGCGCGTTGCTGGAGAAGCAGACACCCACCGAACCCGTGCGCAGCGGGAGCGCAGTGCCATCGCCGCGGACGCAGTTCGGCCCCGGCCGGCCCCGGATCCAGAGCTCGTCGAGGTCGGGATCCACGACGACGTAGCTGGCACCGCGCCGGCTGAACTCATCACGGAAGTATCCAGGACCGCCACCGACATCGACCACCAGCTGACCGACCAGCTCCTGCCAGCCGGCCAGCTGGGCGACGCTGTCGGCAGCCAGGGTGCGGTAGAAGCGATCGGGGTCGTCCTGCTCGTGCAGGAACGCGCGGAACAACGTGGCGCTGCGGCGAAGGTCGGCCCGCCATGGTCGGCCGACGTCGGGGAGATCGTTCATCGCTGCGCGCCGAGCGGCCCGACGCTTCACCCTTCCGGGGCGGCTAGACCGCGATCGAGACGGCCGGCTCCGGCACGGCGTCGAGGACGATCGTCGTACGACCGAGTGCGGTGCTCAGCACGCCCTCCAGGCCTTGGGCCGCAGCTTCCCAGGTGAAGGCGGCGGCGTGTTCGCGTGCCGCGGCGCCCATCTGGTCGCGTCGGGCCGGGTCGTCGAGCAGGTCGCTGAGGGCCCGGGCGAGCTCGGCCGCTCCGCCGTCGACCAGAACGCCGGTACGCCCGTCCACGATCGACTCTCGCAACCCACCCGCCGCGGCGAACGCCACCGACGGCGTTCCGACGCTCGCCGCCTCGACCACGGACAGTGCCCAGCCCTCCTTCACGCTGGGTACGGCGTTCAGCCACGCCCGCGCGAGCAGGTCGGCCTTGGTCTGATCGTCGACGTACCCGTGGAAAGCGACGGCGTCGGTCACCCCGAGCGCGGCGGCGTGTTCCTTCAGCGCCGCGTCGTGCCAGCCCTGGCCGACGATGTCGACGACCAGGCCCGGGTGCCGCTCCCGCAGCGCGGGAATCGCGGCCAGCACGATCTCGACCTGTTTGTGCGGGACAAGCCGGCCGAGCACGACGATCCGCGGCGTCGCCGAGCGGGCCACGCGCGGTCCGGGCAGGTGCGGAGTGCCGTTGTGCACGATGGAGATCCGCTCCGGCTCGACGCCGAGACCGACCAGGTCGCGCCGGGTCGCCTCGCTGACGGCGATGTAAGGCGAGGTGCGGTAGATCCAGGGGCCGAGCCGGGACTCCACCCACCAGCCGATCCGGGCCGCACGCGGCCCGAAGACCATCGACCACTGCTCGCGGTGGACGTGATGAACCAGCGCCACCACCGGGCGGCGGCTGACCAGCCGGGACAGGTAGGGCACCCCGTTGTGCACGTCGACGATCGCGTCGGGACGCACCTGGCGGGACAGCAGCGCCCACGCGGCCGCGAGGTAGACCGTGTGGTGGGACCCGCGGCGCCGGTACCGCACGCCCGACCGGACCTCGTCGGCCGGTGCACCCGGCACCCGCGCGCATAGCAGCGTGACCCGGTGTCCGGCCGCCGCCAGCCTGGCGGCGACCGTCTCGACGTACAGCTCCGAGCCGCCGCCCTCGCTGTGGCGCAGGTCCCGCCAGTTGCAGATCGCGACGTGCATCGGCCGGGCCGTACGGCGGGCGGCCGGTCTGACGCGGCGGTCGGGCAATGTCATGCGGTTCGGTCAGGCCGGTTGCGCGTCGGGCACCGGCCCGGCGCCGCTGAGGGCAAGGTTCTCGCGGCGCTGGATGTCCTCCTGCGCCTCACGTGGCCGCCAGAACCCGGCCATCAAGAAGATGAACGGGATGAACACGACCTGACCACCGGTGCATACCCACAGCCAATGCTGCCACTGGTGCGGCGCCGCCTTCTGCGCCGCCTGGACCTTCGGCGCGTGCGCGCTGAGGTAGGCCAGCAGCGGCTTTGCGCCGGGTGAGGAGGCTTGGGTGAGTGCGGTGGTCCCGACGGTGTCGATCGCGTGGTTCAGCACGCTGGTCGGGATCGCGTTGGTGTTCGGATACTTCGCCAGCTGGGCGAAGATGTTCGGGTAAGCCGTCAGCTCGGCGCCGAGCTGCGGGTACTTCGCGTTGAGCTGCGCATCCACGGCCTTGACCTGCGTGCCGTTGTCCACCAGCGGG
This sequence comes from Mycobacteriales bacterium, assembly GCA_035504215.1. Taxonomy (NCBI): domain Bacteria; kingdom Bacillati; phylum Actinomycetota; class Actinomycetes; order Mycobacteriales; species Mycobacteriales bacterium. Next base: position 1,449 of record DATJSI010000142.1, on the reverse strand, counting down.
GTGACGGAGTTCACCACGTGCGGGAGGATGAGGAACAGGATCGCGACGATGATCCGCAGGACCCATCCCCACACCGCGAGCCCGGTGGCGGTGAGCGCGGGGTTGCGGCGCTCCACCGTCTCGGTGAAGCTCGCCATCCACGGCGCAAAGGCGGCCCCACCCCAAATCCCGGTGAACGCCAGAAGAATCGCGACGCTCGAGAACGTGGGCGAGTTGTGCGTGGCCTTGGACAGGAAGGTGATGCTGACCAGGATGCTTCCGAGCGCCCCGACCAGCATGAACGGCTTGCGGACCGCGAGCCGGTCCGACATCGCGCCGAAGAAGATCAGCGCGATCGCGTTGAACGACCAGTACCAGTTGAGCAGGTCGTTCGACTGGCTCGAGGTGAAGTTGAGCACGGTCTGGAAGTAGATCGGGAAGAACGCGACCGCCGTGTAGTAGCCGGTCAGGAACACGCTGATCGCGATCGCCGAGCCGATGATGTCGGGCTTGAACATCTGCGCGTACGGGCGGCGGGTCGCTTCGTTGACGTCGAGCCCGCGAGCCCGCAGCTCGATCACGGTCCGCTCCTGCAACGAGATCATGACCTGATCTCGGATGCCCGCGTTGAGCTCGCGCAGGCCGACCATCGCGACCGCGGCGACCACGAGACCCACGACGCCGGCGATGATGTATTGGTCCTGCCAGGCGTTCAGGTGGTTCAGGGTGTGGCTGGACACCTCGCTCACCACGAGGCTGCCAAGCACCGGACCCATGGTCCAGAAGCCCATCGCCGCCGCCCGTCCGACCTGCGGACTGAAGTCACGGACCAGGGCAGGTGTCGCGACCAGGATCACGCCTTCGACCAGCGCGACGCAGGAGTAGAGCACCCCGAAGGCCAGCTTCGAGTGGGCGTGCGGGACACCGATCAGGGTCAGCAGCGAGGTGATGACCGTGCCGTAGACGACCAGGTTGGCCCGACCGAACCGGTCGGCGGCACCGGTCGCCAGCGACGCGAAGGCCCCGATCGAGTTGCCGACCACCAAGATGCCGACGTAGTACAGGAAGGTCATGTGGTAGCCACCCAGGATCTGGGTGGCGACGGCCCCGCCGATGTAGAGCTGGTAGTAAAGAATGACGGTCGTCACGACCACGATGGACAGGTACCAGTAGCGCGGCCCGGTCTTCGGGTAGGCGTCCAGGTCGCGGTACCACAGCCGACCGAGCAAACCGGGACTTTCCGATCCATAGGCGTGAGCGGCTGCCATCGTGATCCTCTCGCGTCATAACCACGGGTAACGGCCACATGGCGTGGACGTGCTGACCGTAGGTGACCCACGTCAGGCGCGCAAGAACCTCATTCGGTTTGACGGCAACATGGCCTAAAAGGACTACCTTCCGGCGAATCGGTCCCGACCATGACAAAGGCCGCCCACGTGATGCGGGCGGCCGTGGCAGGAGGTGGCGGAG